>JAXDHK010000424.1:0-5176 GCA_034664545.1 Solirubrobacteraceae bacterium | reverse complement strand
CGATCGACACCGGGGCGGTCGTGCTCGACCGGCGGCTCGAGCACTGCCTCGAGGCGGTCACCAACCGCGTTCAGGCCCGAGTCGGCGGGGGGGAGCCCGGCCCGGACCAACCGGACGAGGCCGACCGGGAGCTCCTGGCTCGGGTCCTGGCCGGCGCGGTCGAGCTCGAGTGCACCCGAGCCCGGCTGAGCGAGCTCGAGCTCGTCCTGGACGGCGCCCGGGCGGCGGGCGCGGCGAGCGAGCGGGAGCGGCGGGCGGCGAACGAGGAGCGCGACGCCGCGATCGAGTCGCTCGAGCTCCTGCGCAACAGCCACCTCATGCGTCACACGAAAGCGCTCCGGGAGCTCTATTACCGTGTTCGTCCTTGGAGATGAAGCGATTCGCACGGGCTAGCGCCGCGGCGGCGGCAGCGGCATCCGTCCTTCTCCTCCTCGGGGCGGCGACCCCGTCCCCGGCCGGCGCCCGGGCCCTCAAGGGCATGTGGGGACCGGCGGTCGTCGGCGGGGTCTCCGAGTTCCCGACCTACCGGGACCTGGGAGTCCAGCTCTACGAGACGCCACTCGACTGGGCGACGACGGCCGCGGCCCGGCCGGCGCACCCGCGCGACCCCCGTGACCGGGCCTACGTCTGGCCCGCCGAGCTGGATGCCGCGGTGGCGGCGAGCCGGGCGAACGGCATGAGGGTGGCGGTCGAGCTGATCGGGGCTCCGGGTTGGGCCAACGGCGGCCGGCCGTCCCGGTGGGCGCCGCGGCGGCCGACCGACTTTGCCGACTTCGCCTACGCCGCGTCCCGGCGGTATCCGACCGTCCACCTGTGGATGATCTGGGGCGAGCCGACCCGCCACGAGTCCTACCAGCCGCTCGTGGCCGCCGCCCCCGACAAGCCGCTCAACGCCGCCCAGCGCCGGGCGCCCCACCGCTACGCGCAGATGCTCGACGCCGCCTACGGAGAGCTCAAGCGGGCGAGCTCGAAGAACCTGGTGATCGGGGGCATGACCTACACGACCGGGGACGTCCGGACCCAGCAGTGGATCGAGAACCTCCGCCTGCCCAACGGCCGGCCGCCCCGGCTCGACCTCTACGGACACAACCCGTTCTCGGCCCGGGATCCGAACCTCGGGAACGCGCCGTCGGTGCAGGGGGCCGTCGACTTCTCGGACCTCCGCCGCCTGGCCGCGTGGGTCGACCACTCGCTCGGGCGGGGCCGGCGTCAGATCAAGCTCTTCCTCGCCGAGTGGACGGTCCCGACGGCGGTCGACGTGGAGTTCAACTTCTACGTCGACCCGGCGGTCCAGGCGAGGTGGATCACCGACGGGCTGCGGATCGCCCGGACGTGGTCGCGGGTGTACGCCATCGGGTGGATCAACCTCCGGGACGCGCTCCCCCGGACGGGTGGGGGCCTGCTCGACGGCCAGGGCACCCCCAAGCCGGGCTACTTCGCCTGGAAGAGCGGCTGAGCGGCCGACCGGCCGGCCGGCCCTACTCGGGGGGGGCGGCGGGTCCGGTGTCGGCGGGCGGGGCGCCGTCGACCGGGGGGGACGATTCGGGTGGGGCGAGCACGCCGGGGTCGTCGTCGATGTCCTGGGAGGACTCGGCGACGAGGGCGATCGCGCTGACCGTGTCGTCCTCCTTGAGGTTCATCACGCGGACGCCCTGGGAGCCCCGGCCGTAGCGGTTGATGCCGCGGACGGAGGTGCGCTGGACCATGCCGGAGTGGGAGATGAAGACGAGGTCCTCGTGCTCGCGGACGACGAGGGCGCCGGCCAGACCGCCCTTGCTCTCGGTCAGGGCGATGGTCTTGACGCCCATCGTGCCGCGCCCCTTGCGGGGGTAGTCGGCGAGCAGGGTGCGCTTGCCGTACCCGTTCTCGGTGACCACGAGGAGCTCCTGGTCGTCGCGGGCGACGTCCATGGCGAGGAGCTGATTGCCCTTCTGGGAGACGTTCATCCCCTTCATCCCGGAGGTGTCGCGCCCCATCGAGCGGATCTGGGACTCGTGGAAGCGGGCGGCCTGGCCGGAGCGGCTGACCATGAGGATGTCGTCGTCGCCGGAGGTCCGCCGGACGGCGACGAGCTCGTCGTCGGGGCGGATGTTGATGGCGATGATGCCGTCGGCGTTGATCGGGGTGTTGTAGGCGCCGAACTCGGTCTTCTTGACGATCCCGCGGCGGGTGGCGAAGATCAGGTAGGCGCCCTCGTTGTAGTCGCGGGTGGCGAGCACCGACTGGACCCGCTCGCCCTCGCGGAGGGGGAGGATGTTCACGAGGGCGCGGCCCTTGGCGGTGCGCGAGGCCTCGGGGAGCTCGTAGACCTTCGAGCGGTAGACCTTGCCGCGGTTGGTGAAGAAGAGCAGGTAGTCGTGGGTCGAGGAGATGAAGAGGTGCTCGATGAAGTCGCCGTCCTTCATGTCCATCCCGGTGACCCCGCGGCCGCCGCGGTGCTGCTGGCGGTAGGTGACGAGGGGGAGCGACTTGATGTAGCCGGACCGGGTGATGGCGATCACCATCTGCTGGTCGGCGATCAGGTCCTCGATGTCGATCTCGTCGTCGGAGGCGGAGATCTCGGTC
Source organism: Solirubrobacteraceae bacterium (assembly GCA_034664545.1). Classification (GTDB taxonomy): domain Bacteria; phylum Actinomycetota; class Thermoleophilia; order Solirubrobacterales; family Solirubrobacteraceae; genus Palsa-513. Next base: position 2,611 of record JAXDHK010000424.1, on the reverse strand, counting down.
CGCCGCTCGTCGCCGAAGCGATCCGAGACCTCGAGGAGCTCCTCCTTGATGATCGAGAGGACGCGGAACTCGTCGCCGAGGATGGCGCGGAGCTCGGCGATCCGCTCCATGGTGTCGGCGTGCTCCTTGCGGATCTGATCGGACTCGAGGGCGGTGAGCTGGGAGAGGCGGAGGTCGAGGATGGCCTGGGCCTGGATCAGGCTGAGCTCGAACTGGGCGACGAGCTCTACGCGGGCGGTCTCCCGGTCCCGGGAGGACCGGATGAGCTCGATCACGGCGTCGAGGTGCTCGAGGGCGATCAGGAGTCCCTCGAGGATGTGGGCCCGGGCCTCGCGCTGGGCGAGCTCGTGCTTGGTCCGGCGGACGATCACCTCGCGCTGGTGGACCACGTAGTGGTGGATCACCTTCTGGAGGGACAGCGTCTTGGGGACGCCGTCGACGAGGGCGACCATGTTGACGCCGAACGTCGTCTGCATCGAGGTGTGCTTGTAGAGCTTGTTGAGCACGACCTTGGGGAGGACGTCGCGCTTGAGCTCGATCACCAGGCGCATGCCGCGCTTGTCGGACTCGTCGCGGAGGTCTGAGATCTCGGGGATCTTCTTCTCGTGGACGAGCGCGGCGATCTTCTGGATCAGCCCACCCTCGCCGCCCTTCTTGACCATGTACGGCAGCTCGGTGACGATGATCGCCTCCTTGCCGTGGGTGAGCGGCTCGATGTGCGCCTTGGCCTGGACGCGTACCCGGCCCCGGCCGGTCTCGTAGGCGGCCTGGATCCCGGCGCGGCCGAGGATGATGCCCCCGGTCGGGAAGTCCGGGCCCTTGATGAACCGGGCGAGCTCGTCGATGTCGATCGCCGGGTTGTCGATGTAGGCGACGGTCGCGGCGATCACCTCCCGGAGGTTGTGCGGGGGGATGTTGGTGGCCATGCCCACGGCGATGCCCGAGGAGCCGTTGACCAGGAGGTTGGGGAAGCGGGCCGGGAGCACGGTCGGCTCCTGCTTGCGCCCGTCGTAGTTGGGCACGAAGTCGACCGTGTCCATGTCGAGGTCGCGGAGCATCTCGGTGGCGAGGCGGTCGAGGCGGGCCTCGGTGTTGTGGCTGACGAAGCCGTTGGTCAAAAAGGAGTGGTCGTCGGTGTCGACGCGGAGGGAGTAGACCGCCTGGACACCGGCGTCGTCAACGGAGTCGACCCTCGCGTAGTAGTAGTCGCCGTCGACCAGAGGCTCGACCACCGCCCGCACCTCATCCGAGCCGATCCGCTCGAGGATCGCGGTCCGGCCCTGCTCCCAGCGCTCGATCCGGTCGACGTTGTGGCGGCGCAGCCAGTCGCGATCCTCGAAGGGACCTCGGCTCGCGCCACGGATGTAGTCGGCGACGTAGGGAACGTAGTCGTGACTCAGCGACCGGCTCGACAGGGGAAGCGCTGCGAGGGCACCTTCGAGCTTGAGCTGCTTGGCGCCCAGGAAGCCGACCCGGGACGAGAACAGGCGCGCGTCGCGGCGGTTGCTGATGACGACCTTGAACTCGCCCTTCGCGTTGCGGCAAATGCGTGAGACCACGCCGAACTCGAGGAGGAGCAACTGCACGTCTCGCGCCAGCCGCTCGCTGTGCGTCGAGTAGGAGATCTGGATCGAGCTGCGCGGGAGGAGGGACGAGGATCCGTCGCCCGTGAAGAGCGACTGGAGGAACGCTCGCTTGAAGCCGCTGTCGCCGCGCCAGACCCGTTCGGGGACGAACTTCGCTGCGCTGCTTGACCCCGCGAGCTCGGCCAGCGGGCCCTCGAGGAGAGCCGAGAGATTGTGGATGTCGATCTCATGGCAGACGCTCCCCGAGGCGATGGTGCGGGCGCTGACGTAGCGGGGGCCGCCGACCACATCGTCGTAGGCGCCGAGTACCTGGGAGAAGAAGTCGACGTCGACGTTGTTGAAACCGGCGCGCCGGGCGCCGACCCAGCCCTCGGACACGAAGGCACCGAGCAGCAGCGCGACCTTTCGGTCCTCCTCCGAAAGCGGCCCGATCTCCGCGCGGGGCGTCCGGGAGATCACCGCGGTGTCCCCAGGCCGAATCTCCTCGAGGAGCTTCCACATGAGGAGGGGGACGCCGGCCATGTCGACGAGACAGAGAACTGGATGGTTGCGGGTGCCGGTGAGCTCGAAGCCCTCGGCGGTGCGGAGGCGGAGCGTCGGGTGCTCGCCGGACTCGAAGAGTCGAGAGGCGCGCACGGGCCTTCCTCGGCGATCGAGCACGACAAGGTCGATCTCGGTGTCGGACTTGGGTCGAGGGTCGGGGACGATCGAGTCGACGCGTACGGTTCCGTCCTGGGTCGCGACCCGAGTGTCTCCGGCCACGCAGTACCTCATCGCGGCGGCCGGGTCGTCGTCGACCGAGCCGAAGTTGCCCTGACCGTCGACGAGCGGATAGCGCATCGAGAAGTCCTGGGCGAGGCGGACGAGGGCGTCGTAGATCGCGGAGTCGCCGTGGGGGTGATAGTTGCCCAGGACCTCGCCGACGATGCGAGCGCACTTGGCGTAGCTGCGCGTCGGTCCGAGGCCGAGCTCGCTCATCCCGAAGAGGACGCGGCGGTGGACGGGCTTGAGGCCGTCGCGGACGT
>JAXDHK010000423.1:0-12856 GCA_034664545.1 Solirubrobacteraceae bacterium | reverse complement strand
GCGGCGGTCACCTTCGTCGCCTATCGCGCCGCGCGGCTGGCGACCGGCGACTTCACCAGCCCCGACGCCGTCAGCCAGGGACACCGGGTCGCCCTCGCGCTCGCCGCCTGCGCCGTCCTGGCGGCGGTGCTGCGCGCGGCCACACTCGACCTCGACCGCCGCCGGGAGGAAACGGCCGGGGCACGACCCGGGCGCCGGCGCCCAGGCGGGGCGAGCCTCGCGGCCGGGGCGGTCGCCCTGGCCGCCCTGGCGATCGGGATCGGGATCGGGCTTCCGGCGTTCGAATCAGCGTACGGCCGGTTCAGCGCACCGGGATTCAACGACCCGAACGTCCGGGGCCGCCTCACCGACGCCCAGGGAGGCGATCGCCTGCAGGCCTGGCGGGTGGCGGTCGCCGACTTCCGCAGCGCACCGGTACTGGGCCGGGGCGCGGGCACGTTCGTGCTCAGCTGGGATCGGAGCCGTCCCTACCGGGGCGCGTTCAACGAGACCCACTCGGTCTACCTGCAGATGCTCGGCGAGCTCGGGCTGGTCGGGTTGGGGCTGCTGCTGCTCGCCCTCGCCACCATCTTCGTCGGCCTGGCCCGGCGGGCCCGGCGCCGTGACGGGGTGACGTTCGCCGCGGGGATGGCGGCGGCGGCGGCCTGGGCGGTGGCGGTGGGGGTCGACTGGCATTGGCAGATGCCGGTGGCGACGCTGTGGCTGTTCGCCGTCGGGGGGGCCGCCCTGGCCGGTCCGGCGACCCCGACCCGCAGGTCATGGACCGCGGCGCGCTGGCTGGGGATCCTCGCGCTCGCCGGCGCGGCCGTCCTACCGGCTCGGGTCGCCGTCGCCGAAGGCCACCTGGCCCAGGCGCTGAGCGCCTTCCGGGCTCGGGACTTCCAGACGGCGGCGAGCGCCGCCGGCGCGGCCCATTCGGCGCTCGGCGTCCTCCCGGCGCCCCTCATGCTGCTCGGGTACTCCGCCGCGGTAGGCGGACAGCCGGCCCTGGCGGTCCGCTACGAGCAGCAGGCGGTCAGCCGCGATCCCGACGATTGGACCTTCCACTACGCGCTGGCCCTGGTCAGAGCCGCCGAAGGTGCCGATCCCCGGCCGGAGGCCCGGGCCGCCCTGCGCCTGAACCCCCGCGAGTCCCTCGTCGACTTCATGGTGGCCACCCTGCACGGGAACGACCCTCGCCAGTGGCGCCGTCAGGTCGGGGCGGTGCCCGTCGTGCTGCCCTCGGTGTTCGATTGAGGGCGGCTGGCCTCGCCGCCGTCGGTCCGGCGTCGGGTCGCGACGCCCGGCCGGCTCAGCCGAGGATGATGTCGTTGAACAGGAGGTTGAGCGAGAACTGGCCGAGCAGGGACCCGGAGTTGCCGCCGATGAAGAGCAGCCCACCCCCACCCGAGCCGTTGCTGCCCACCTGCTGGCTGTTCACGGCTTGATTGTTGACCTGGGACGCGTTGCCGATCAGGGTGAAGTTGGTGGTCGCCGCCGGACAGTAGGGAATCGTGCACGGGGCCGGAGCGCCGATGCTCTGGGAGTTGCTCAGGACGTTCACCGAGCTCTGGATCAGGGTGGGCGTCGAGTTGCCCAGGATGAACGTGCTGCCCGAGCCGCCGTCGCCGTTGGAGGCCGACTGCGAGCTGTTGACGGCCTGCGAGTTCGACTGGCTGACGTTACCGATTATCACGGACGCCGAGGCCGACGCGACACCGAAACCGACACCGAGTGCCGCCACCAAGAGGCCGACTATCGAACGACGCATTGGCAATCCCTTCTCTCGGGCGAATGCCCCGTAGTCCATCCACCTGATCGTGAATACGAATAGCCTAGCGCGTATTCCCGCTCGGCGGTGAATCACTCGCCTAGCCGGTCAGGACCATCCCGTCCGGGGACCGGCCGGCGGCCCCGTGGCAGGCGTGATCCCCGGGGGCGACGACGAGCAGTCGGGCGAGGCAGGCGCCGAGGGCGAGCTGGGCGTAGGCGTTGGGGTGGAACGCCTCCTGGAGGTCGCCCTCGAGGATGGTGTTGGCCCCGACGAAGCGCCCCCACTCGCTCTGGGCGGGGGCCGGCCGGCTCAGGACCGTGGCCTCGCGGTCGGCCCGGGCGCAGATCTCGTGGCCGGCGAGGGCGTCGCGGAGGTCGAGCACCTCGACCCCGCGGGCGTGGGCGGCGGCCCGGACGACGGCGCCGATCTCGGGGGCGGCGACGTCGCGCGCCCAGTTGAGATCCTGGTCGTAGAAGGGGCAGCCGTCGATGACCCGGCGGGGGTCGGCCTCGGCGTAGCGGGCCTCGGCCGCCCGGGGGACGACCGACGGGTAGGTCTGGGCGACGAGCCGGTAGTCGGAGGTCCGGTAGCCGTCCTGCGCCATCACCGCCCGGATCTCGTCGATCGCCCGCTCGACGCCGAGGGTGGCGGCCGGTACCCGCTGGGCGAGGGCCTGCTGCTGGGCGGGCTGGCAGGGCCCCTGATGGAGGAGGTAGGCCTCGAAGCAGGCGGTGACGATGCCCGCGAAGCCGAGGTCGTTTCCGCCGATCGAGAGGACGATCGTCCGGACGTCGCGGGCTCGGGCGATCGGGAGGAGCTGATCGGCCTGGGGCGGCTCGCCGTCCTGCCCGACGCCGCCGCTCTGGGCGCGGAGGATGTTGGCCGTGACCGCCCCCGAGCAGGCGATGTTGACGGGGTCGCCACCGACCGGGCGGGCGCTCACGACCTCCGATATGTCGGAGCGGTGGCAGCCGTCAGCGGCGCTCCCGCCGACATAGACCCGGTTCTTGTCGGCCAGGCAGAGGAGACCGCCGGGGACGCAGGCTCGGTCGGTCCCGTCGTTTCCGGGGAGGGGGTCGATGCTGTTGCCCTGCCAGCGGCCGGCCTCGCCGGAGATGTAGCTGTCGCCCATGGCGACGACGGCGGGGGAGCCGCTGGCGGGTCCGGCCAGCGCCGGGGCGGGGGCGCCGGCGGCGAGGAGGAGGAGGAGGAGGAGGCTCGCGCCGAGGCCGGCGAGGGGCGCGCGTGAGAGGCGGCGGCCGGACATCCGGGGGTGATGATCGCGGGTCCGACCGCCGGCCGAGCGACGATTACTTGTCGGCTGTAACTTCGCCGTCCTCGTCGGTCGGGGGTCCGCCGGTGGCGTCGGCGTTGTCGCCGAGGCTCAGGTCGACGCCGCCCCAGTCCGGGGAGTCGGAGCGCGAGAGGCCCTCCTGCTCGCCAAAGACGCTGTCCGGCAACTCTGGTGTCGACTGCTGATCCCGCTCGGTCTCCGGCATGCGTTACCTCCCGGTTTCGGTGGTCCACGCCCCGGGCGGGAACGTGGCATACCGGAGCCCTACCCGCTGGGGCGAGGTCGAAACGGGGCGGCCCGGCCCGGCTCACCCGAGGAGGGCGTCGATCTGCTCGTAGTCCTCGACCGGGACCGTCCGGAGGGTGGAGGTGGCGTCGTGGAGGGCGGCGAGCTCGATGCGGGTTCCACGGATGGCGGCCATCGTGCCGAAGTGACCGTCGTGGACGGCGTCGATCGCGGCGAGGCCGAGGCGGGTGGCGAGGACTCGGTCGAAGGCGGTCGGGGTCCCGCCGCGCTGGACGTGGCCGAGCACGGTGGCCCGGGTCTCGTAGCCGGTCCGCTCCTCGATCTGGCGCTCGAGCCAGACCCCGAGGCCGCCGAGGCGAACGTGGCCGAAGTCGTCGACCTCGGTGTCCGCCTCGGGCATGCCGCCGACCGGGAGGGCTCCCTCGGCGGCCACGACGATCGAGAAGTAGCTGCCGCGCTCGTGGCGGCGCCGGACGGCGGCGCAGACGGCGTCGATGTCGAACGGCCGCTCGGGGATCAGGATCACGTCGGCCCCGCCGGCGACCCCGGCATGGAGGGCGATCCACCCGGCGTGGCGGCCCATGACCTCGACGACGAGGTTGCGATGGTGGCTCTCGGCCGTGGTGTGGAGGCGGTCGATCGCGTCGCTGGCGATCTGGAGGGCGGTGTCGAAGCCGAAGGTCGCGTCGGTGGCGCCGAGGTCGTTGTCGATCGTCTTGGGCAGGCCGACGACTCGGGCCCCGTGCTCGGCGTGGAGGCGGGCGGCGACCCCGAGGGTGTCCTCCCCGCCGATGGCGATCAGGGCGTCGAGCTCGGAGATGGCGGCGAGGACACGCGGGACGGCCGTGTCGGCGTCCTTGAACGGGTTGGTCCGACTCGAGCCGAGGATCGTCCCCCCCCGGGGGAGGATGCCCCGGACGGTGTCGAGGGTCAGGGGGACGGTCAGTCCGTCGAGCGGTCCCCGCCAGCCGTCGCGGAAGCCGACGAACTCGTCGCCGTAGCGGTTGACGCCCTTGCGGACGGCCGCGCGGATCGCCGCGTTGAGCCCCGGGCAGTCGCCGCCGCCGGTGAGGATGCCCACGCGCACGGGGCAACCCTATGCGATCCTCCGCCGCTGGTCCTGCTCGCCTGCATCCTCGGATCGGCGGTCGTCTTCATCGATACGACGGTCGTCAACGTCGCCCTCCCGGCCCTCCGGGTCGACCTCGGGGCGGGCCTCGGGGGACAGCAGTGGGTGGTCGACTCCTACCTGCTGACCCTGGGGTCGCTCGTGCTGCTCGGGGGCTCGCTCGGGGACGTGCTCGGACGCCGGCGGGTGTTCGCCGTCGGGGTCGGCGGGTTCGGCCTGGCCTCCCTGGCCTGCGCCCTGGCCCCGTCGATCGGGGCGCTGATCGGGCTCCGGGCCCTCCAGGGGGTGTTCGCGGCCCTCCTCGTCCCGAGCTCCCTGGCTATCATCACTCAGACCTACGCCGGGGTCGAGCGAGGGGCGGCGATCGGGACGTGGACGGCGTGGACCTCGGCGATGATCGCCTTCGGGCCGCCGGTCGGCGGGGTCCTGGTCGACGCGCTGTCGTGGCGGGCGGTGTTCGCCCTGAACGTCCCCCTCGTCCTGGCCACGCTCTGGCTGATCCGGCGGTCGGTCCCGGCCTTCGCGCCGCGGGGGGGGTCGCTCGACCTGCTCGGGGCCGGTCTGTGCGCGCTCGGGTTGGCCGGCCCGGTGTTCGGTCTGATCGAGGAGCCCGGACGGGGCTTCGGAGATCCGGTGGTGGCCGGGTCGCTGATCGCCGGGGCCGTCCTGCTCGGGGGGTTCGTCGTCCGGGAGCGGCGGGCGGCCGAGCCGATGCTGCCGCTCGAGCTCTTCGGAGTCCGGGACTTCACGGTGGCCAACGCGGCGACGGTGGCGATCTATGCCGGCCTCGGGGGGCTGACGTTCCTCGTGGCCGTCTACCTCCAGCAGATCGCCGGGTACAGCGCGACCGAGGCCGGGCTCTCGCTGATGCCGGTCAGCGTCATGCTGGTCGTCTTCTCCCGGCGCTTCGGGGCGCTGGCCGCCCGGATCGGCCCCCGGCCGGTGATGGGCCTGGGCCCGCTGGTGGCGGCGGCCGGAGCCCTCCTCTTCCTGCGCCTGGGCTCCCGGGTCGACTACGCGACCGAGGTCCTCCCGGCGGCGGCGGTCTTCGGCCTGGGGATGTCGGCGACGGTGGCCCCGCTGACGGCGACGGTGCTCGGGGCGACCGAGCCCGGCCGGGCGGGCGTGGCCTCGGGGGTCAACAACGCCCTGGCCCGGGTGGCGAGCCTCCTGGCGATCGCCCTGGTCGGCCTGGTCGTGTCCTGGCGCTTCGCCGGGGTGCTCGACGCGCGGGTGGCGGGGGCGCGGCTCGACGGCGGGCAGCGGGCCCTCGTCGCCCGGGTGCGGGCCCGGCCGCTGACCCTGGCCGTCGGGGCCGGGGAGCCGGTGGCCGGGGCGGTGGCGGCCGCGTCGGTCAGCGCCTTCCGGTACGGGATCGGGGGGGCCGGGCTGCTCGTGGCCGCCGGGGGGGCGATCGCCCTGATCGGGCTGTCCGGGGGCCGGGCATGGCATCCTTGAGGGCCGTCGTGGCCCGTCTTCGCACCACCCTCACCCCCCGCCAGTACGAGCGCATCGCCCAGGTGGCGCTGGCCTCGCTGACCCTGATCGTCATGACCGGGGCGGCTGTCCGCCTGACCCGGTCGGGGCTGGGGTGCCCGGACTGGCCGCGCTGCTACGGCCGGGCCTATCCGCCGCTGAACACGAACGCCCTGATCGAGTTCGCCAACCGGATCCTGTCGGGGTTCGTCGGGATCGCGGCGATCGCCGCCGGGGCCCTGGCGTTCCGCCGCCGGCCGTTCCGGCGGGACCTCGCCGTGCTGGGCATCCTGCTCCCGCTCGGCGTCGTCGCCCAGGCCGTCCTCGGGGGCTTCACCGTCCGCCACCACCTGGCTCCGGGCTTCGTGATGGCCCACTTCGGGCTGTCGATGCTGATCCTGGTCGCCGCGGCCGCCCTGGCTTGGCGGGCCGGCCACGAGCCGGGGACGCGCCCCCGGAGCGGCGACCGCCTGGCCGTCTGGGCGGTTCGGGGCCTGGCGCCGGTCGCCGCCGTGGCCATCTTCGCCGGGACCGCGGCCACGGCCGCCGGGCCCCACGCCGGGGGGAGCGCCGGCCAGGTGATCCGGCGGCTGACCTTCGAGGGGGCGGACACGCTCGACTGGGCGATCCACGCCCACGGCCTGATCGCGCTGATCCTCGGCCTCGGGGCGGTCGGGACCTGGATCCTCCTGCGGGTCAGGGGGGCCGATCCGACGCTCCGGGCGAGCGTGACCGCGGTCTGCGTGCTCCTGGCCGCCCAGGGCGTCGTGGGCACCCTCCAGTACGAGACCCACCTCCCGGCCGAGGTCGTATGGGTCCACGTGACGCTGGCCTCGGTGACCTGGCTGTCGGTCCTCTGGGCGGTGGCGGCGGCCGGCCGCCTCGAGCCGAGACGGTCGACCCGGGCGGAGCCCGTCGCCCCGGTCGAGCGGTCCGCGGGGCCGCCGCGGGCCCGGGCATCGGCCTAGGCGCAACGCCCGGCAGCGGCGAAATTCCGAGGTTTTCCGGGCTCTGCGGGCGCCGCCTGTCCGTCGGAAGCGTTAGCGTGGGGTCAGTATCTGACTTCAGAGAGGAGCGTCATGACGAAGAACGAGCTCGCTGGCAAGGTCGCGGAGAGCACCGGGATCGGTGTCGGCCAGGCCAGGGAAGCGGTTGATGCGGCATTCGAGGCCATCGCGGAGCAGCTGGCCAAGGGGGAAGAGGTGTCGGTCGCCGGCTTTGGCAAGTTCAGCGTCAGCCACCGGGCCGCTCGGACCGGGCGCAACCCGGCCAACGGCGAGACGATCCAGATCGCGGCGAGCAACGCCGCGAAGTTCTCGGCGGCGAGTGCGCTGAAGAAGCAGCTCAACGGGTGATCGCGGAGTCTGCGCGTACGCCGCCCGGCGCGCCGATACCCCCGTGCGGGGCACAGGCGCGCGGGGGCGGCTGGCGCGCAGGCTCCGCTCTCATGCGCGTCGCCCGGGTGGGGTGACCCGGCGATCCGGGCGAGCGGAAGGTGGCCGACGCGCCGGGTGGAGGCGACGGCCCGCCGGGACGGTCAGGGGCGCGATCGGGCGAGCGTCCCGTAGGCGATCTCCCCGTGCTCGTGGGTCGGGAGGACCGGCCAGTGGCGGCGCGAGCTCGAGAGCTCCCGGGCGGGGAGGATCTGCAGCCACGACGGATCCGGCCGCGACGGGGAGGCGAGGGTCTTCTCCTTGACCATCGAGTCGTACTGGTCGACCGAGTCCTCGATCGTGTTGGCGTTCGGGACGACCTCCCGGTTGAAGAAGTCGGCGTGGGAGCGCACACCCGGGACCTTCGACAGCTGGGGCTGCCAGTTGTCGAGGGCCACCCCGTTGTGCGAGACCACCCAGGCCCCGTCGGGGGTGTTCAGGGCCAGCGACTGGTGTCCGTCGGTGTTCCCGGGGGTGGCCAGGACCGAGACCCCGACGCCGAGCTCGAGGTCGCCGTCGACGACGACGACCGACTCCTCGACGATGTCCTCCATCCCCCCGTCGACGTACCAGGCCCACTGCATCGGGTGGACCGAGGCGAACGTCTCGGCCTCCCGCCGCTGGACGATCAGCCGGGCGTTGGGGAACATCGCCGGCCGGGGCGCCGGCTCGTCGGCCCAGGGCTCGGTCGTCCCGATCAGGAGCCGGGGATCCTGAGCCTGGAGGTGGCCGAAGGAGACGTAGTCGACCTCGGCGGGCCCGATGCCGGCGGCGGCCAGCGCCTCGGCGAGGGTCTCGTGTTGCTGGGAGAGGACGTTCTCGACGAGGTAGCGGCCCCCGGGGACGCGCGAGACCCGGTCCTCGAGCTGAGCGTGGAACGGGGCCTCGGCCCCGCCCTCGGGGATCGTCGGCTCCCAGAGCAGGGTCCGCCGCCGGCCGGCGAAGTCGTCGTAGCGGACGATCATCAGGCGGCTGAGCAGGAGGACGTAGGGGACGGTCGGGGCGATCGCCGCCCCGTGGAGCGCGAACCGGGTCGGATAGCTCGTCGCCGCGATCGGGTGGGTCTCGACGCCGGCGACGTGGCCGGCGGCCAGGAAGCGGTCGCGGTAGGCGACCGTGGCCGACCGGACCGCCTCGAGGCGGTCGCCGCGCGGCCAGACGGCATCGTTGCCCGCGAACTCGGGGATCGGCCGGGCGCCGATGCTCTCGGCCCCGGCGGCTCCGCTCAGGAATTCCCTCGCCATCGCCGCCCACGCTACCGTCGCGGCGACCCGCCCGTCCCCTCCCTCCGGTGACTACCGATCGGGCCCGGGGGCGCGGCCGAAGCCTCTAACCTTGCCCCGGTGCTCGTCCGGTCCACCAGCCTCGACGGTCCGCTCCTGCTCGAGCCGGTCATCCACGGCGACGCCCGGGGCTTCTTCGTCGAGACCTTCCGCCGCGACGACCTCGGCCGGCTCGACCTTCCCGACGGGGTTGACTTCGTCCAGGACAACCACTCCCGCTCCCGGCGAGGGGTGGTCCGGGGCATGCACTTCCAGCTCGGGGACGGCATCGCCAAGCTCGTCCGGTGCGCCCACGGGTCGATCGTCGACATCGTCGTCGACCTCCGCCGGGGATCGCCCCACTTCGGCCGGTGGGAGGCGTTCACCCTCGACGACGAGGCCCACGCCCAGCTCCTGGTTCCCGTCGGCTTCGCCCACGGCTTCTGCGTGGTCAGCGACGTCGCCGACGTGATCTACCGCCAGACCGGCTACTACGACCCGGCCCTCGACCGGGGCATCGCCTACGACGACCCCGAGATCGGGATCGACTGGCCGATCCCCCCCGCGGAGCGAATCGTCTCCGCCCGGGACGCCGCCGCCCCCCGCCTGAGCGAGGTCGCCGATCAGCTCCCGTTTTGCTTCCCGGCGGCCGCTGATGGACGATCCTAGGCCGGCGGCCCGCGGAGCGGGCATGGCGTGATCGTCGTCCAATGCGGACGGCACCCGGTGAACCCGTCACGCGAGATCCCCGCCGGCCGGCCTGCGATACAAGAGGCGATGATCAGCTCGATGCTGCGCCTGGAGCGCACGTTCCGGCCTCGGGTCCAGGCTCTCCGTCACGTCGTCTGAGACGGTCGGAGGGACCTTGGCCCAGTGCCCGGGCTTGAGTCGTCAGACCCATCGGATCGACGGTTCCCTGGCTACGCGCGATAGCCGACGAAGTTGACCCAGGCCTCCCGGTCGATGAACAGGTCGAGCTCGCGCTCGGGCGACGGGAGGTGCAGGGTGACGAACCGCGGGTCGCCGGGCCGGCCCGACGCCGCCGCCGCGCTCACCGTCCGGCCCCGGCCCCGGCCCCAGCCTCGGACCGAGACCTCCACGTCCCGGGCATCGGGGACGACCCCGATCATCAGCTCCCGGGTCGGGACCCGCAGCTCGATGTGAAGGCGCCCGTCCCGGGCGACCTCGAGCCACTCGCCCGGATTGAAGGCGACCCGGTCGCTCCCCACCGTGGAGAGCGGCCACGGCCGGATGAAGGCCGGCAGGCCCGGTACGGCGACCGGGCTCAGGATCAGGTCGAGCCAGTCCCGGCCGAAGACCGGCGGCAGGTCCGGCCTCCACTCCTCGAGCGTCCGAGCCAGCCGATGCTCGTCGGAGAGGACCGGACGGACCCCCATCAGGAGGGGGTCGTAGTTGCAGGCGATCACGTGTCGGCGCAGGTCCCCGAAGACGAGCTCGAACTCGTGGTAGCTGACCCCCCGCCCCCACCGGGTCAGCGCCGTCCGGGCCTCCCCGGCCCCACGGCGCTCGGCCTCGGCCATCGACGCCGTGAACTCCCGGCGGGGGGCGTGGCGGGCATACCGGAGGGCCAGGTCCTCGGGCAGCTGGGAGAAGAACGGCATCTGCGTGGTGTGGTGGTCCCAGTCGACCAGCCGGTTCGGCGCCTCGCAGACCACGATCATCCCGTCCCGGCGGACGACCCGCCGGGCCAGGGCGAGGACGTCGAGGCGCTCGGCGACGCTCATGTGCTCGAGCACCGCGTAGAGCAGGAAGACGTCGACCTCCCCGGCGAAGGCCTCGACCGCGGCCGCGATCTCCTCAACCGGCGCGTGGTGGACCTCGGCGTTCCCCAGGCCCCCGTGGGCGAGCACCGCCCCGGCCATCGCCACCGAATCCGGGTCGATGTCGAAGCCGATCAGGCGCCCGGACACCGCGGCGAAGGCCCGGCTGACGAAGCCCAGGCCGCACCCGTATTCGAGCACGGTCTTGCCCCCCAGCCGGACCACCTGCTCGATCCACGGGATCAGGTGGTCGGCCGCGGCCGCGTGGCGGCCGTCGGTGTCCACCACGCCCGGCATCAGCTCGGTCCCCATCCCCGCCCCGGTCTACCCGCCGCCGCCCAGGCGGCCCGCCGCCCGGCGCTTCGCCGCCCGCAGCGGCGCCGTCGCCCTCCAGCTCACCGATCCCTTGATGTGCCCGAGCGCCCGCTCGGCCCCGTCGATCCGACCGCGCAGGCCCGCGATCTCCGCCTCGAGCGCCGCCTCCCGGGCCCGCGCCCGACCCAGCTCGGCCTCGAGGGCGGCCACGCGCTCACCCAAGCCCTCCGCCTCCTCGGCCAGGAGATCGCGCACCCGGGCCAGCAGCGGCCCGGCCGGGTGGTAGCGCTCCTGGTAGATCGATCCCCTCCGCTCCACCTCCCCCGGCGGGTCGACCACGACCAGGCCGAGGCCGCCCCAGAGCTCGTTGCGGAGCGCCGGCTCGGCGAACAGCTGACCGGAGATCCAGTCGAGGTCGACGTGCCCGACCTTCGACCAGCGCTCGAACCGCACCGCCTCGACGCCCTCCCGGACGCGCTCGTTGGCGACGTCGTGGAAGAGGATCACCGTCCCCGAGACCGCCGGCGAGTCGAGCAGGTCCTCGATGTCCCGCCGGACCCCCTCCGGGGAGTGGTCCCCGTCGACCATCACGAAGTCGACCGTCCGGCCCGCGCCGGCCAGCCCGGCCAGGAACCGGGGGAGCAGCTCGTGGGAGTCGCCGGTGTGGAGCGTGGCGTTCCCGGGCACCGGGAGGCTCGGCCGCCCGAGGTCGAACGAGTGGACCTCGCCGGCGTGGGCGGCGATCCGGCGCAGGCAGGCGCCCTCGGCGGTCCCGATCTCGACGGCCACGGCCGGGCGCAGCTGCCCGAGCACACCCTCGACCGCGGCCCGCTCCCCGAGCGACATCTGCCAGACGGTGTCGCCGAAGATGTCCACAGGCACGCCGGCGGATCATAGAGCGGTCGGCGACTATGATCGCCCCCCCGGCGCGGCGCCCGCAGACGTCCGCGCACCCGCAACCGCCCGGAGGACCCTTGGAGATCTTCGACGACTCTGCCTGGCAGATGTCCCGGGGCGAGCGCGCCGCGCTCGAGGGCATCCTCACCCAGACCCGGCCCGCCCTGGCCGTCGAGATCGGGTCCGGCGGGGGCGGGAGCCTCGCCCGGATCGCCCGCCACGCCGCCGAGGTCCACGCCTTCGACTTCATCCGCCCCCAGCCCGAGGACGACCGCTTCGCCCGGGTGACCTTCCACGCCGGCGACCCCGTCGAGCTCCTCCCGGCCGCCCTGGCCGACCTGGCCCAGGCCGGGCGCAACGTCGAGTTCGTCCTCGTCGACGGCGCCTATGCCCCCGACGGGGCCCGGCGCACGCTCGAGATCCTGCTCGACTCGTCCGCCCTGACCCGAACCGCGATCCTCGTCCACCACGTCAACAACGACCGGGTTCGCCAGGGCCTCGACCGGATCCACTTCTCCGCCTGGCCGAAGGTCGCCTACGCCGAGCCCGACTTCGTCCCCGGCTACATGCTCGCCGAGGAGCGCGCCCGCCACCAACTCTGGGGGGGCCTCGCCCTCGTCCTCGTCGACGCCGCCCGGCTGCGCTACCACACCGGGTCGGTCGTCCAGGACCGCTACTACCCGGCCGGGCCGCTGTTCGCCGAGGTTCGCGACTACGTCGCCGCCCGGGAGCACGCGGCCGGCGGAGCCCGGGTGGCCTACCCGGGTACGCCGATCGACCCGGCCCAGGCCCGCGAGCTCGAGCACCTCCGGCGCGACCTGGCCGAGGCCGAGGCCGAGATCCAGCGCCTGCGGAGCGTCGCCCGCCACCACGAGGAGCTCTGGCGCTCGCTGATGGACTCCTGGAGCTGGCGGATGACCGAGCCGATCCGCATGGCCAAGGAGCGCGTCCGCGGCGGCGGCGGCGGCGGTTGATGTCCGGACCGACGGCACCCCGGCGCCCCCGGTTCGCCCTCGTCTCCCGCGAGGTGTTTCCCTTCGGAGGGGGCGGGATCGGCTTCTACGTCAGCTCGGCCGCCCAGCTCCTGGCCGGGATCGGCGAGGTCAAGCTGTTCACCTCCGAGGCCCACCGCGCCCGCTACGAGGAGCTCCGGGCCGCCGGGGACCCCCGGGTCCCCCCCCACGATGTCGAGGTCGTGTTCGTCCCCGAGGTCGAACCTGAGGAGATCGGCGGCTACTACACGGTGATGCACCGCTACAGCTCAGCCGTG
>JAXDHK010000422.1:0-2881 GCA_034664545.1 Solirubrobacteraceae bacterium | reverse complement strand
ACCCGGCCGAGCGCCTCCCGGGCCGGGTTGAAGTCGAGGCCGCAGACGACGGCGACCTCCTGGGTGGCCAGGGGCGTCCCCGCCCACCGGAGGAGCTCGGCCACGCTCTCCGGCGGGTCGCGCCGGTCGGCGTCGGGGACGGCGTTGGCCAGGGCGACCTCGTAGACGGCGAGCGGCTGGAAGCCGGGCACCGAGATCGGTTCCTCGTCGATCGCGGCGATCTCGTAGGACGGGCAGGTGTAACGCCGCCCGCCCGACCAGTCGGCGAGCTTGCCGTCGAGGGCCAGGGCGGCCGGGCTCGGGTCCCGGGCCGCGCGCATGTCCTCGGCCAGGGCGTCGGCCACCTCGGCCGAGGCCGTCCACTGGCCGAGCTCGGTCGGGTCGATGCCGGCGTCGACCGCGGCCCCGGCGATCGTGTCCGGCTCGTCGAGGAGCTCACCCGAGAACGTCCGGACCCGCAGCTGGCGCAGGAGGCTCGCCTCCCGGTCGGGAGCGTGGAGGCGAGCGGCCACCACGGCCCGGCACGCCGGGACGGTCGCCGTCATCCGCCGGGGGACCCCCGTGTCCATCGGCATGTGGTGCTCGGTCGAGAGCTTGGCCAGGGACCCGGCCAGCTTCTCGGGGGTCAATCCCTTGGCCAGATAGTCGTCCGGGGACTCCGACAGCCCGACCATCCGGGGCTGCCAGTCGATCTGGTCGCCGTAGACCCAGGACAGGCGCCAGCGGAACGGCTCGGCCGAGAAGGCGAACGGGCAGGCCGGATCTGTGAACTCGGTGATCGTCACCTTGGCCATGAGTTGGTCAGCTCTCCTCGTCGGGGGTCGTCGGGTCCACGGGCGATGCGGGTGCCAGTTCGGGCGGGGGCCCGTCCCGAATCGGGTCAAGGCGGGGCATCAGCGGGTCCTCGATGCCGGCCCGGAGGCCCCGGGGGGTGGCCAGGGCCTCGAGCATGAGAGCCGTGTCGGCGATCGGGACCCCGGTCAGGTGGGCCTCGCGGACGGCGAAGTCGCCGACGATCTCCTCGAGGGCCGCCCGGTAGCCCGGACCGTCGTGGTCGGCGAGCGCCGTGATCGCCGTAGCCGTCCGGTCGAACGCCGGGGAGGGCCCCCGCATCAACCCCGCCCACTTCCGGGCCCGGCGGTCCTCGCCGAGGACGAGCGCCGCGATCGCCTGGGCGTAGGCCGCGGTCGGGGAGGTCGCCTCGGCGTCGGCCAGCGTCTGCTCGACGTAGGCGGCCTCCTCGGCGGCGTCTCCGGCCAGGACCGCGGCCTTCAGCATCCCGACGAGTCGGCCGAAGCTCGTCGGCGACGCCTGCTCCCACGAGGCCCGGTAGATCGCCGCGGCGGCTCGGAACGCCGCCCGGCTCGCCTCGACGTCGCCGGCCAGCGCCGCCCGGTGGGCAACCTCCTCCCGGGCGATCGCCGTCTCCATCAGCTGCCGATGGGCCTCGACCTGCACCACCCAATGTTCGCACGCCGGAGGATCTCGATACGGGAGAATCACTCGGGTGGGCAGACTTCGCTTCACGGCCACGCTGTTCGCCCGGGGCCCGGCTGCCGCCGTCGTGCTCGACGAGGATCAGGTCGCCGCCGTCGGCGAGGGAGCCAAGCGCTTCCCGGTGGTCGCCACGGTCAACTCCTACCGGTGGCGTACGACCGTCACCCGGATGGGAGGCGAGTTCCTCCTCGGCTTGAGTCGTGTCGTGCGCGACGCCGCCGGGGTCCAGGCCGGGGACACCGTCGAGGTCGAGCTCGAACTCGACACGGCTCCCCGAGAGGTGGAGACGCCGGCCGCCCTCGCCGATGCCCTCGCGCTCGATCCGCAGGCGCGAATCGCCTACGACGGCCTGGCCTACACCCACCGCAAGGAGTACGCCCGGTGGATCGCCGAGGCCAAGCGCGAGGAGACACGCCAGAGCCGGGTGGCCAAGGCGCTGGAGATGCTCCGGGAAGGCAAGACACGGAGCTGAACCGGCGAGCGACCGGCCTCGTCAGCACCGGTGCGAGCGTCCGGCGCCCGCGAGGACGGCTCAGCGCCCGAGGCCTGCCAGGGCCGACCAGTTGTCGTCCTGGGCCGCGAGGATCAGCACGACGACGAACAGGATGACCATCGCGACTGCGAAGGCCACGCCGATCGCCTTGAGGGACACGGGCATCAGTCCGGTCGCTCTGCGTTCCTGCGCCCGCAAGGCGAGGCTGGACGTGAGCAGAAGCAGCCCGAAGCCGGCGAATCCGAGGGCCACAAGGGCGGACGAGCCCGCGTAGCTTGCGCCCAGCCCGAGTATCGCGGAGATGGCACCCGCAGTGCCAACGCGGTCACCCCGGCGCTTGAGGCGGTCAACTTCAGCCACACCCGCACCATAACGGGGGCCCTGAGGCGCGGGCGTGGAGCTCTACCCTCGAAGCGGGCGGGGACGTCGTCCCCGATGAAGCTCAGGGCCGGACCGTCACCTTGACGCGGGCATGGTCTCGCCCTGGGGCCCACCGACGCGGCCGACCGCTCCGCCGGGCCGGGCGATGCCGATCGGTGTCGCGGTCGACTGCTCGAGGCCGACGCACTCCAGCACCGAGTGCACGCCGAGGCCGCCGGTGAGCTCCGCAATCACCGCGGCACGCTTCAGGCGACACCGGGCGCCGCCGGCCCCCCGTCCCCGTGCTCCTGGTCCTCGAGCTCGCTCTCCGAGGACCGGGGATCCTCGGCCGGGACGTCGTCGGGCACGACCGACTCGGGCCCGTCCTCCGGCAGCTGATCCGACCGCTTCGGCCGCTCCTCATCCGTGCTCATCCGGCGATCCTCCTCTCGAATCCGATGCGCCCTCCGGCCAGAGGGCCCGGCCGAACCCCTACCCGGCCCCTCGGCATCCGACTCCCCCCGCCCCGGG
>JAXDHK010000421.1:0-5680 GCA_034664545.1 Solirubrobacteraceae bacterium | reverse complement strand
CTGGAAGGCGGCCGGGGTGTAGGTCACCGAGCACGCCGCGGTCGCCCCGGGGTGGGCCACCAGGGTGCACGCCGTCGCGCTCAGGGACCCACTCGAGTTCTGGCTGAACACGACCTGACCCGTCGGGGTCCCGCTCCCGTCGACGCCGGCGACCGTCGCCGTGCACGTGGTCGGGCTCCCGACCGCCACCGAGGTCGGGGTGCACGCGACCGAGGCTGCGCTCGTCACGTCGTGCTCGACGAGGGTCGAGCCCCTAGCCGGGGAATTGGTCGCATCGCCCGAGTAGGACCCGGTGATCTTGCGCGTCCCGCTCTCGAACGGGACTGACCCGTAGGTGACCGAGCACCGTGCCTGGGTGCCGCCCAATTGGGTGAGGGTGCACACCATCGGGGCGAAGGTGTCGCGGGGGTCGCCCGACTGGAAGCTGACGGTTCCGGTCGGGTGGGGGGTCCCGCCGGTCACGGTCGCCGTGCACACCGTGGTCTCGGACACGCCGATGCTGGCCGGCGAGCACGAGACCACGATGCCCGGCGCCGGGGTCGAACCCAGCTCGACGTCGACGGTCGACGACCCGTGGCTCGGCGCGATGCCGGTGTCGCCCGAGTAGTTCGCGTAGATCTTCTCCGGCCCGGTCGCGGCCGCCGGGACGTAGGTGACCGCGCATCCGGCCTGGTCACCGCCGAGCGGGGTCAGGGTGCAGGTCCCGGGGGGTTAAGGTGCCGCTCGAGTTGCCGGCGAAGCTGACGGCTCCCGTCGGATGGACCGGGCCGGTGACCATGGCCGCACAGGTCGTCGGGGCGCCGGGCCGGACCGGCGAGGGCGCGCAGACCACCGACGTCGTGCTGGCGGCCGTGGCCGCCCCGGCGCTCGGCGCGGCCATCAGACAGAGCGTCCCCGCGAGCGACGCCACCATCCACCGGCACGCCACGATCCCCGATCGGACCCCATGCCCGCCGCCCCGGCGGTCTCCGTCCTCGAACGCACGCATGTCGTCGCACCCTTCCTCCCGGACCCGGGTGGTCCCGGCGATCTTTTTTTCACCGTAGCACCCCTATCCGACGGCACGCCCGGCGGTCTGCGTCACACACCAGGCGACTGGCTACCCCGGCTCGGCCATCGCCGCCTCGGCGGCCCGAGTCGCCTCGGACACGACGAGGATCGCCCCGTCGCCCGTCGTGTAGGCCTGCTCCCCGTGGGCGACGATGTCCATCCCCAGCGCCTGGTCGCGCTCCGGGGCGCGGAGCGGCATGAGGCGCCCGATCACGCGGAGGATCACGAACGTCGCCCCGAACGCGTAGCCGGTCGCCCCGAGCACGGCGAGCGCCTGCCACCCGAGCTGCCCCGGGTGGCCGTAGAGGAGGCCGCTGGAGACCCCGTTCCACGAGCGCTGGGCGAAGAAGCCGATGAAGAGGATCCCGGTCATCCCGGCCAGGCCGTGGGCGGCCAGGACGTCGAGCGTCTCGTCCAGGCGCGTCCGCGGTCGCCAGACGATCACCGCGTAGCTCGGCAGGGCGGCCAGCGCCCCGAGCAGCATCGCCCACCCCGGGCTGACGAACCCGCCGGCCGGCGTGATCCCGACGCACCCGACGATGATCGCCGTCGCCGCCCCGATCGCCGTGACCCGCCGCCCCCGGAGCAGGTCGATCCCGAACCAGACGACGAGGGTGCAGGCCGGGGCCAGCAGGGTGTTGGTGAAGGCGAGGATGCTCGGCCTCCCGGTCGAGTAGCCGCTGCCCCCGTTGAAGCCGAACCACCCGAACCAGAGGAGCCCGGCCCCGAGCAGGACGTAGACGGCGTTGTGGGGCAGCAGCGCCTGGCGGCCGTAGTCCCGGCGCACCCCGACGACCATCGCCGCCGCCAGGGCCGAGAACCCCGAGCACATCTCGACGGGCACGCCCCCGGCGAAGTCGAGCGTCCCGTGCTGGGCGAGCCACCCGCCCCCCCATACCTGGTGGGCCAGCACCGGGTAGACGAGCACCGACCAGACGGCGATGAACACGAGGAACGCCTCGAAGCGCATCCGCTCGACCACCGCCCCGGCCAGGAGCGCCGCCGTGATGATGCAGAAGCTCGCCTCGAAGGCGAAGAAGAGGAGATGGGGGATCGTCGTCCCCGGACGCGGCTCGAAGCCGACGTGCTGGAGGAAGACGTACCGGAACCCCCCGATCACGCCGTTGCCCCGGTCGAAGGCCAGCGAGTAGCCGACGGCGGCCCAGCTGACGGTGACCACGGCGAGCGCGGCCAGGGTCATCATGAACGTGTTGAGCGCGTTCTTGGCCCGGACCAGCCCGGCGTAGAAGAGGCCGAGCGCCGGCGTCATCATCAGGACGAGCGCCGTCGCCACCAGCATCCACGCCGTGTCCCCGGTGTCGATCCGCCCGGCCAGCGCCGCGCCGATCACCCCCGTCCCCGTCATGTGTCCATCGGGGTGACGGCGGCCATGTCCGTCTCGCCCGTCCGGATGCGCACCGCCTGCTCGAGGGGAACGACGAACACCTTCCCGTCGCCGACCTCCCCCGTCCGTGCCCCGTCGCACAGCGCCGCGACCGTCGGCTCGACGAACTCCTCGGACACCGCGACCTCGAAGCGGATCTTCTCCGAGAGCGCCATCTTGACCGTCGTCCCCCGGTAGGTCTCGACCCGCTCGAGCTCGCCCCCGTGGCCCTGGACCCGGCTCATGGAGACCCCCCGCACGTCGGCGTGGTACAGCGCCTCGAGGACGTCGTTGGCCTTCTCCGGCCGGACGATGCCGATCACCAGCTTCACCGCGCCTCCTCTCATAGACGAGGCGCGCCCGCGCCAGCGGCCGCGACCCGGGCCCCACGCCCGGACCCCCGTCAGCTCCCGCTAACCGACGCGAGCTTACCAGGGCCGCCCGAGCCCGACTCGGCGCTCAGCCGATGGCCGGGCTCCGACCGAGCACCCCGGCCAGGGCCCCGGCCACCCGGGCGACCTGGTCCTCGGTCATCCCCGGGAAGAACGGCAGCGCGACCGACCGGTCGGCCACGTCCTCGCACACCGGGAACTCCCCCTCCCGGTGGCCGAAGCGCTCACGGTAGTAGCTCATCAGGTGGATCGCCGGGAGGTAGGGCTTCGACTGGATCCCCCGCTCCCCGAGCGCCCGGATCGTCGCGTCCCGGTCGACCCCGCGGGGGAGCTGGACGACGAAGACGAACCACCCCCGGACGGCCCCGTCGGCGTCCGGGCACGGGAGCTCCAGCTCCTCGATCCCCCCGAGCGCCTCCCGGTAGAGCCCGGCCACCCCCGCCCGGTCGGCCAGCATCCCGTCGAGGCGGTCGAGCTGGGCCAGGCCGAGCGCGCAGGCGATGTCCGAGAGGCGGTAGTTGAAGCCGAGGCGGTCGTGGTCGAGCCAGGCCATGTCCGGAGCCCGCCCCTGGTTTCGCTCGGAGTCGATCCGGACCTTGACCGCCGCCGATCCCGTCGTGACCATCCCACCCTCCCCGGTGGTCAGCTGCTTGTTGGCGTAGAAGGCGAACACCGCCGGATGGCCCCGGGCCCCGACCGCGGCCCCGTCGGGATGCCGGGCGCCGAGCGCCTCGCAGGCGTCCTCGACGATCGGCAGCCCGAGCGCCTCCAGGGGCTCCATCGCGCACGGCCAGCCGAAGATGTGGACCGGAAGCACCGCCGCCGTCCGCTCGGTGACCGCCGCCGCCGCCGCCGCCGGGTCGAGCGTCAGCGTCCGGGGGTCGATGTCGGCGAAGACCGGCCGCGCCCGCTCGAAGACCACGGCGTTGGCCGAGGCGACGAACGAGAACGGGCTGGTGACGACCTCGTCCCCGTCGGACACCCCTACCGCCCGGACCGCGAGGTGGAGCCCGGCCGTCCCGCTCGAGACGGCGCTGGCGTGGGCCACCCCCAGGTGGCGGGCGAACCGCTCCTCGAAGGCCCCGAGCCGCGGCCCGAGCGAGAGCTGCCCCGACCGGAGCACCGCGAGCACCGCCTCCTCCTCCGCCCGCCCGATCACCGGCCGGGCGAGCGGGATCCCCCGGGTGTCGCCCGCGTCGCCCATCGGTGATCAGCCCTCGCGGACGGCCGGCTCGGTCGGCGCCCGGCCCGGCTGCATGCCGTACTCGATCGAGTCGACCAGGGCCTCCCACGACGCGGCGATCAGGTTCTCCGAGACCCCGATCGACCCCCAGACGTCATGCCCGTCGGAGGCGTCGATCAGCACCCGGGTGACCGCGTCGGTCCCCTTCGCCTCGTCGAGGATCCGGACCTTATAGTTGACGAGCTTGATGTCGTGGAGATGGGGGTGGACGTCCCCGAGCGCCGCCCGGAGCGCCCGGTCGAGCGCGTTGACCGGCCCGTCGCCCTCGGCGGTCCGGACATAGCGCTTGCCGTCCGGGCCCCAGATCTTGATCGTCGCCTCGGTGGCGACCTGCCCGTCGGCGTGCTTCTCGACGATCACCCGCCACGACTCGAGGCGGAAGAGCTGCTCGTAGACGCCCGACTCCCGGCGCATCAGGAGCTCGAGGGAGGCGTCGGCCGCCTCGAACTGGTAGCCCCCGTGCTCGAGCGCCTTGACCCGCTCGAGCACACGGTCGACCGCGTCGGCGTCCAGGTCGAGGTCGGCGGCCTGCGCCTTCTCGAGCACCGTCCCCCGCCCGGCCAGCTCCGACATCAGGAGCTCCCGGTGGTTGCCGACCACGGCCGGGTCGACGTGCTCGAAGGTCGCCGCGTCGGCCCGGACCCCGGCCACGTGGAGGCCGCCCTTGTGGGCGAAGGCGTTGCGCCCGACGTAGGCCTGGTTCGGGTTCGGCGTGAAGTTGAGCAGCTCGTCGACGAAGTGGGCCGTCTCGGTCAGCCGGCTGAGCTGCGCGTCGGTCAGGCACCGGCGGTCGAGCTTGAGTTGGAGGTTGGCGATGATCGAGACGAGGTTGGCGTTGCCGGTCCGCTCCCCGCACCCGTTCATCGTCGCCTGGACCTGGGTCGCCCCGACCTCGACCGCGGCCAGCGAGTTGGCCACCCCGCACTCCGCGTCGTTGTGGGCGTGGATGCCGATCCGCAGGCTCCCGTCGAGCGTCCCCACCGCGTCGCGCGTGGCCAGGGCGACCTGGCTGGGCAGCGACGACCCGTTGGTGTCGCACAGCACCACCGTCTCCGCCCCGGCCTCGGCCGCGACCGACAGGCAGGCCCGGGCGTAGTGGGTGTCCGCCCGCCAGCCGTCGAAGAAATGCTCGGCGTCGTAGATCACCCGCTTGCCCTGGGCGACCAGGAAGGCGATCGACTCCCCGATCATCCGGAGGTTCTCCTCCCGGTCGACCCGGACCACCTTCTCGAGGTGGAGGGTCCAGGTCTTGCCGACGAGGGTGCATACCGGCGCCCCGCACTCGGCGAGCACCCGGAGCCCCGGATCGTCCTGCGCCCGGGTGTCGCGCCGGCGGGTCATCCCGAACGCGGCGATCTCCGCCTGGTCGAAGGTCTCCCGGTCGAGCAGCTCGAACAGCTCGCGCTCCTTCGGGTTCGACGCCGGGAAGCCGGCCTCGATCAGGTGGATGCCGAGCTCGTCGAGCTTGTGGGCGACGCGGAGCTTCTCCTCGGCCGAGAGCGACATCCCCTCGCCCTGCATCCCGTCTCGCAGGGTCGCGTCGTAGAGCTGGATCGTCTTCAAGATTGACTCCTTCGTGGGCCGGGCGAACGGGGACTGGGGGCAGCGGCC
>JAXDHK010000420.1:0-4812 GCA_034664545.1 Solirubrobacteraceae bacterium | reverse complement strand
CGCGACGGGAGCGTTCGCGCGAGGATGTCTCGGACGATGAGCACGCCCCGTAACCTCGTGAATCTGGACGCCGTGGCCAAGGGCTACGCCAGCCGGTCGGTCCTCCACGGGGTCACCCTCGGGGTCGCCTCGGGCGAGCGGATCGGCGTGGTCGGGCGCAACGGCGAGGGCAAGTCGACGCTCCTGCGCCTGATCGCCGGGATCGAGGTCCCCGACGCCGGGGTCGTGACCCGCAGCGGCGACGTCGACGTCACGCTCCTCGCCCAGACCGACGACCTCGACCCGACGCGGACGATCCGCGAGGAGCTCCTCCGCGGGCGGCCCGAGCACGAGTGGGCGGCCGACCGCGCGCTCCGGGCCGTGCTCGACGGCCTGCTCGGCGGGGTCGGGATGACCCGCTTCCGGGTGGGGCTCGACACCGGGATCGCCACCCTCTCGGGCGGCGAGCGGCGGCGGATCGCCCTCGCCCGACTCCTCCTCGACGGCCAGGAGCTCCTCCTGCTCGACGAGCCGACCAATCACCTCGACGTCGAGGCGATCGCCTGGCTGGCCGGGCACCTGGCCGCCCGCCGGGGGGCGATGCTCGTGGTCACCCACGACCGGTGGTTCCTCGACGCCGTATGCACCGCCACCTGGGAGGTGGCCGACGAGGACGTCTACCGCTACGAGGGCGGCTACGCGGCCTACGTCCTGGCCCGGGCCGAGCGTGACCGCCAGGAGGCGGCCCGGAGCGACCGGCGCCGGCAGCTCCTGCGCAAGGAGCTCGCCTGGCTGCGCCGCGGGCCCCCGGCACGGACGGCCAAGCCGAAGTTCAGGATCGAAGCGGCCAACGCCCTGATCGCCGACGAGCCGGCGATCCGCGACCGGACAGAGCTGTTGCGCTTCGCCACCGCCCGTCTCGGCGAGAAGGTGCTCGAGGCGGTCGACGTCTCGGTCGCCTTCGCAGGGGCCGAGGTGCTCCGTCGGGTCACGTGGCGCCTCGGACCCGGGGACCGCGTCGCCCTCGTCGGCGCCAACGGGTCGGGGAAGACCAGCCTCCTGCGGATCCTCGGCGGCGAGCTCGAGCCGACCGCGGGGAGCGTCGAGCGGGGGGCCACGGTCCGCCTCGCCCACCTCTCCCAGGACACGGCCGAGATCCCCGGCGACATGCGCGTGCTCGAGTCGCTGGAGGCCGTCCGCGGGCGCTTCGCGGTCCTCAGCGACGGGCAGGAGATCACGGCCGGGATGCTCTGCGACCGGTTCGGCTTCCGCGGCGACCGGGCGCGGACCTTCGTCCGGGATCTCTCCGGCGGGGAGCGGCGGCGGCTCCAGCTGATGCGCCTCCTGATGGACGAGCCGAACGTGCTGCTCCTCGACGAGCCGACCAACGACCTCGACATCGACACCCTCACCGCCCTCGAGGACCTGCTCGACGCCTGGCCCGGGACGCTCGTCGCGGTCAGCCACGACCGCTACTTCGTCGAGCGGGTCTGCGACGACGTCTTCGCCCTGACCCCCGGCGGCGGAATCCGCCATCTCCCGGGCGGGATCGAGGAGTACCTGCACCTCGGCCTGGGATCCGCCCCCCCGGCCGCCCCCGCCCCGAGCCCCGCCGGGGCGGCGCCGGGCGCCGTGGCGCGGGCCGCGCGCAAGACGGTCCAACGTCTCGAGCGCGCCCTCGAACGGTCCGCCGAGCGCGAGTCGACGGTCCGCGAGCGGATGGAGGCGAGCGCCACCGACCACAGCCGGCTCGGCGAGCTCCAGGCCGAGCTCGACGCACTCCTCACCGAGCGCGAGCAGCTCGAGGCGAGCTGGCTGGACACGGCCGAGGCGCTCGAGTCCTGAGCGGCCGGGGTCGGGTGTCGGTGTGCGAGGCTGACGTGATGAACGTGCTCATCCACGGCGACACCGTGACCTCGGCGGCCCTCCGCCACGAGGTGCCGCTGGCGATCATCGACCCCTTCCTCTATCTCGAAGCCGGCGGGCGCCGCGCGGTGGTCACCCACCCCCTCGAGTCCGACCGGATCGCCCGGGTGGCTCCCGATCTCGAGCTCCTGCTCGCCGACGACCTCGGGGCCGACGAGCTGATCGCCGAGGGGCGCTCGTGGGCCGAGGTCGATCTGGAGCTCGGCGTCCGGGCAGCGGCCGCGCTCGGCATCCGCGAAGCGAGCGTCCCCCCGGAGTTCCCGGTCGCCCTCGCCGACCGGCTCCGCCGGGCGGGCGTCGGGGTCACCCCCGACGAGGCGGTGTTCGCCCGGCGGCGCCGGCGCAAGACGGCGACCGAGATGGCCGGCATCCGGCGGGCGGCCGCCGCGGCGGTCGCGGCGATGGGGGCGGCGGCGGCGCTCCTCCGCGAGGCCGAGATCGTCGGAGACGGGCTCGTGTACGACGGCGAGCCGCTGAGCGCCGAGACGGTGCGGACGCGGATCCGGGAGGTCTGCGCCCGGGCGGGGGCGCCCGCCCCGCCGGACATCATGATCAACGCGGTCGGGACCGATCCGCCGGTCGGACACGACCCCGGATCCGGCCCGCTCCCCCCCCACGTCCCGATCGAGATCGACCTGTGGCCGCGGGACGAGGAATCGAGCTGCTGGGCCGACATGACGCGGACGTTCGTCCGCGGCGAGATCACCGATCCGATCGCCCGACTCCACGCCCTCGTCCTCGAGGCCCACGAGTCGGCGTGCGCGGCCGTGCGCCCCGGCGTGACCGGCGTGGAGCTCTACGGTCTCGCCTGCGACGTCTTCGAGGCGGCCGGGCATCCGACCCAGCGCACCAAGGCGCCGGGCGAGACGCTGCGCGCGGGGTTCTACTTCAGCCTGGGTCACGGCGTCGGGCTCCAGGTCCACGAGGATCCGTCGCTCGGCCGCACCGGGACCGACATGCTGATCGCCGGGGACGTCATCGCCGTCGAGCCCGGCACGATCCGCCCCGGCGTCGGCGGCACCCGGGTCGAGGACCTCCTGGTCGTGACCGAGGACGGGAGCGAGCGACTGACGGGCGAGTTCGCCCACGGCCTCGTCCCGTAGGCGCGTCGCCGGCGCCGATCACGACGACCATGACCGCGCCCGGCCCGCCGATCATCCGCCCGGACGTGCTCGTGCTCGGCGCCGGAGGCACCCTCGGCGAGGCGTGGATGACCGGGGTCCTCGCCGGGATCGAGGCCGCGTGCGGCTTCGACCTGCGCGAAACCGAGAGCCTGGTCGGGACCTCGGCCGGGGCGATCGTCGCCGCCCGCCTGGCCGCCGGCCGCCGCCCGCGTCCACCGGCCAGGTCCAAGCGCGCGACGATCGTGCCGGCCCTCGCCGCCGCCCCGGGCGGGGCCGGGCAACTCGAGCGGCTCGCCGCCCGCCTGCTCTCCCCGGCGTCGGGGGCGGTCATGCGGCTCGAGCGCATCCCCGGCGGCCTCGCCCGCGGGGGGGTGCTCGCGCTCCTCCCCGAGGGCACCCACTCGCTCGCCGAGTTCGAGCGGTCGGTCGACCGGCTCCACGCCCGCTTCGACGGCCGTCTGCGCGTGGCCTGCGTCGAGCGCCGCACCGGCCGGCGGGTCGTCTTCGGCGCCCCGGGCGCCCCGCCGGCGTCGGTCGCCCAGGCGGTCGCCGCCTCGTGCGCGATTCCCGGCTACTTCCGCCCCGCCCGGATCGGCGGGCGAGAATACGTCGACGGCGCCGCCTGGAGCATGGCCAACATCGACGCCGCCCCGGCCGGCCGGCGGACCGAGGTGCTCTGCCTGAGCCCCACCGCCGGGCTCCCCCTCTCCCCCACCTCGCCGCTCGGCCTCCTGCGCACGGCCCTGCGCAGCCGCCAGCTGCTCGAGGTGGCCGCCCTCCGCCGGCGCGGCGCCCGGCTGCGGATCATCGGCCCAGCCGCACCGGCCGCCCGGCTGATGGCCCCGGATCCGATGAACCCGACCGGACGCGACGCGGTCCTCCGGGCCGGCTACGCCCAGGGCCTGGCGCTGGGTGGGGCGCCCGGTGGGCCTCCGGCGTGAGTTCCGGACGGTGGCCGCCGCTCAGGTGAGCAACTCCACGTCCACGTCGAGCACCCGATAGGTGTCGAGGGCACGCCGATCGCGCGTGGCCAGCGGGAGCCGATGCTCGGCGGCCGCCGCCCCGACCAGGGCGTCGTAGATTGCGCCCCCGGCGATGCCACTGGCCTTCAGGCCGGCCAGCAGAGCCGCCGCCCCAGCCTCGCTGAGGAATCGAGTCTCGGGAAAGTTGGCGGCGAGGAGACGGGCGACCGTCGCGGGGGTTCGCCGCGCCGGCGCCGGGAGCCGGGTCAGCACCGAGAACGTCTCGAACGCGGCGTGCCCGGCGAGGCCGAGTCGCCGGTCGCCGACCGCCGCGAACGTGGTGAGGTGCCCACGATGGTCGGCGACGGTCAGGGCCACGGCCACGCTCGTGTCGACCAGGAGCTCTGGTCCGGCCCTACCTCTGGTCGGCATGGCGCAGTGACCGAACGGTCTCGTCGTCGAGCGCCGCCCCGGACGACGGGATCACGAGCCGGCCCTCCCGCTCACCCAGCGACTCGATCGCGAGCGGCTCGACTCGAAGCCCGGCACCTTCCGCATAGACCTCGACCACCCCCGGCCCGAGGCCCAGGCTCTCACGCAGGGGCTTCGGAATCACCAATCGTCCTGCCTTGTCAATGGTTGCCTTAATGCCTGGAGGATACCACTCGCTTGGTCGGGCTGGCCGTCAGGATCATCGCCGGTCCGCCCGCCCCCGCCCCGAGCGCGAGCGGCGCGAGCGCCCCGGGGGTCACCACCACCGGCGCCCCGGAGGCCCGGTAGCGCAGCACGGTGAAGGTCGCCCTCCGCACGGCGACCGGGGC
>JAXDHK010000419.1:0-3137 GCA_034664545.1 Solirubrobacteraceae bacterium | reverse complement strand
GTCGCGGTCGTCGCCGTGGTCGCGGTCGTCGTCCCGATCGCCCCCGGGGCGAGCGAGCTCGCCTGCGAGGCGCCGGCGGTGACCTTGGCCAAGGCCGTCCCCGGCGTCAGCTGGAGCACGAAGGCCGTGAGGGCCTCACGCACGGTGTAGGGAATCGTCGGGTCCTGCTTGGTGCCGGCCGGCGCCCCGTTGGTGTCGTCGGCGTTGCAGATGATCGGCAGCAGGGTCGGGATGCCGGCGTCGGTGTTCGGAGTCCCGCTCGAGCCGGTTCCGAACGCCGTGGTCGCGGGCCCGCCACTCGAGCACCCCGGATTCGGCGCCAGGATCGGGAGGCCGAGGGGGGTGCCGAGCAGGCCGATGACCTGGGAGATGCTGCTCGGGGCCACGCTCTTGGTCGGGTCGTTGCACGTGATGCTGGTCGAGCGCGAGTTGGTCACCGGGGCCACCGCGAGCGCCCCGAGCTTGACGTTGGTCGCGTTCGCGTCACCCAGCGTCGTCTCGCACCCGGTCACCGGGTCGACGCTGATGTTCCCGTCCGAGTACGCGGCGTCCGCGGTCAGGCCCGCGACTCCGGCGATGCCCACGCCGGCCGTCTCGAAGTGGTTGATCGAGCTCGTGTTGGTCGTCGTCGAGGTCGACGCGATCAGGTTCAGGCAGATCGTCTGCGCGGTGTCGGCGCAGATCTTGTTGGCCGTTCCGACCGGGCCGCTGTTGCTCTGGCCCGGGTTGCTGTCCACCCCGAGGATCTCCGCCCCGAAGAGGGAGAGGACGGTGATGTGCCCGTGGAACTGATTGGTCGTCGTCTTCTGGTACTCGCCGAGCGAGCGGCCGATGACGACCTCGCCGCCCAGCCCGCCGCCCGGAAGCACGGGCAGGACGTTGGCGCCGATCGTCGCCGTGGCCACCGTGCCCTCGCCGTGGGGGTTGCCGATGTCGTGCAGCGGCGGCTGGTAGCTGCCGGCCGTGGGCGTGGCCGCCCCGAGGACGCCGAGGAGGCCGGTGCCCGAGAGCAGGCTGCCGACGGTGGTGGTCAGGGTGCCGGTGAGGCCGCTCGTGACCCCGTTGAGGGAGTTGGTGACGCCGGAGACGGCGCCCGTGGCGCCGGACAGCGCGCCGGTCACGCCCGAGAGCGGACCGCTCCCGGCCGAGCCGGTGGCTCCGGAGACCGCGCCGGTCGCGCCGGAGACCACGTTGCCGAGGCTGCCGGTCAAGCCGGAGACGGTCGCTCCGAGTCCCGAGCTCGACCCCCCGGTCAGGCCGGCGGCCCGTCCGCCGACGTTGAGGCCGCTATCGCCGCCGCCCCCAGAGAGCAGTCCCTTCCCGCTCGACAGCGGAGCCGCTACGAGCAGTCCCGCGATCGCCAAACCCACTGCAGAGGCCCCAAAATGACGTCGCACCGATGACACTCCCTGTTCGATTCGTCCCTAAACCATGCCGGGAGCGCACGCTCCCCCCATCTCGCGACCATACCCTACCAGGCTGGACGGATGTTCTACCAGGGTTCGGGCGGCATGAAACCGCGTGGGTTCCCGGTTGCATCGGGCGCACGGGCGCTCTATAAGCCTCCGGGTGCGCACTTGGCTCGAGCGCTGGTCCGATCTCCAGGAGCGGGCCGAGGCGAGCGAGTTCGGGCGCGGCCTCATCAGCGCCTTCGTCCTCGTCACGGTCGTCCTCGTCGTGGCGACCAACCTTCCGTCGTCCCCCCTGCGCGACCGCCTGATGGGACCGGGTCAGCCCTACCTCAACGCGCTCGGCCTCGACCAGAGCTGGGCGATCTTCGCCCCCGAGCCCCGGAAGGCGGCGATCGACCTTCGGGCCGTCGTCCGCTACGACGACGGGTCGACCGCGGCCTGGCGGATCCCCGACGACGACCCGGTGATCGGGACCTTCCGGGACTACCGCTGGCGCAAGTGGCTGGAGAACGTCATCGCCGACGCCAACCAGCAGCTCTGGCGCCCGGCGGCGATCTGGGTCGCCGCCCACGAGGCCCGCCCGGGTCGCCGGGCGGTCCAGGTGACGCTGATCCGCCGCTTCGCCACCCTCCAGCCCCCGGGGCAGGAGCCCGACCGGCTGCCGTGGCGGGAGAGCACCTTCTACACCCTCGACATCACGCCGCCCGCCCGATGAACCGGGCCCGCCAACGGTGGACGGGCTTCTGGTTCGAGCCGGTGGCGACCTCGACGCTCGCCCTCGTCCGCCTGGCCTTCGGCCTGCTCGTCTTCGCCTGGACGGTCTCGCTGACCCCCGACCTCAGCGCCTTCTTCACCCGCGGGGGGATCTTCGGCGCCCAGATCACCGGGTCCGGGGTCTGGGGGGTCCTCGGCCTCGAGCCGGGCGGCTGGGCGGTGCTCGCCGTCTACGCCGGCCTCCTCGTCGCCTCGGTCGCCCTCGCCGCGGGCTGGCACACCCGCCTGGCCGCGGTCGTCGTCTTCGTCGGCCTGATGTCGCTCGAGCGCCGGAACCCGTGGGTGTTCAACGGCGGCGACGGCCTGCTGCGGATCGTCGCCTTCTACCTGATGCTCTCCCCGGCCGGGACCGCGCTCTCGGTCGACCGCCGGCGGCGCCACCCCGACCGGTTCTGGGAGTTCCCGGCACGAGCGCCCTGGGCCCTGCGCCTGATGCAGATCCAGCTCAGCGTGGTCTACGTAGCCGGCGTCTGGGACAAGGTCCAGGGAGCGGCGTGGAACAACGGCACGGCCGTCTCCTACGCCCTGCGGGTCAGCGACATCGCCGGCCTGCCGACCCCGGCCTTCCTCAGCCACTCGCCGGTGGTCGTGAACCTGCTGACCTACGGGACGCTGGCCACCGAGCTGGCAATCGGCGTCCTCGTGTGGACCGGGCTGCGACGATGGGTCCTGCTCGTCGGCATCGCCTTTCACCTCTCGATCGGCTGGTCGATCCGGGTCGGCTTCTTCGGTCTGACGATGTTCGTCCTCTACCTCTCATTCCTCGACCCCGACTGGGCCGCCCAGCGGATCCTCGCCGCCCGCGAGGCGCTGGCCCACCGGCGGCCCGACGGTCGACCGAGCGGGGCGCGGGCCGAGCGGGTTCCCGGGGAACCGGCGGCGCTTCCGCGTGTCGACTGACCGGCCCCCGGCGTCGGTCGCGGCCGGGAGGCCGGGCCCCCGGCGAGCCCC
>JAXDHK010000418.1:0-5555 GCA_034664545.1 Solirubrobacteraceae bacterium | reverse complement strand
AGCCGATCCGGGCGACCGGGGTCGGGCGCGAGCGCCGGCCCAGGCCCCGGCCGGCGGTCCCCCGGTGGGCGATCGGACTCGTCCTCGTGCTCGCCCTCGTCGCCGCCCTCTACGCCCTCGGCAACCGGACGGGCAACGCCCCGACCCCGACCCCGACCCCGACCCCGCCCGCCCGGACCCCTGCCGCCTCGACTCCGGGGTCGGGGGCCACCGGTCACCCGGCGACGGCCACGACGACGCCCAAGCGCCGCCGGGTGGTGACGCTCCGGTTCGTCCCGACCGGCTCGGTCTACGTCTGCCTCCTCGGGGACGGGCGGAAGCTGATCAACAAGCTCGTCCTCATGCCCGGGGTCAAGCAGCCGGTCTACCGGGCGCGGAAGTTCACCCTGACCCTCGGGAACGGGGACGTCAAGCTCGTGGCCAACGGGGCCGTCCTCACCGTCCCCCAGGTCAACAACGGGATCGGCTACGAGCTGACCACGGCCGGGCGGAAGATCCTCCCGGCGGGCAGGCGCCCGACCTGCGCATGAGCGTCCGGGCCGGGATCCTCGTCACCGGGACCGAGGTCCTGACCGGCCGGGTCACCGATCGGAACGGCCCGTGGCTGGCCGACCGCCTCCGGGAGCTCGGGGTCGACCTCGCCCAGATCACCATCGTCGGGGACCGGCCGGCCGACATCCTGGCCGCCCTGCGCTGGAACGCCGACCAGGGGGTCGGCCTCGTGGTCACGAGCGGGGGCCTCGGGCCGACGGCCGACGACATGACCGCGGCCGTGGTCGGGGAGTTCGCCGGCCGGGAGCTGGCGCTCGACGCCGGGCTCGAGGCCCGGATCGCCGAGATCCTCCGGCCGATGTCGGCCCGGTGGCCGAACCTCGACGCCGGGGCGATCCGGGAGTCGAACCGCAAGCAGGCGCTCGTCCCGGCCGGGGCGACCGTGCTCGAGCCGGTCGGGACCGCCCCCGGGCTCGTCGTCCCCCCTCCGGTCGGCGGCGGCCCGACCGTGGTCGTCCTCCCCGGGCCCCCGAGCGAGCTCCGCCCGATGTGGGGGGCGGCGGTCCTGACCGACGCCTTCGCCGGGGCGCTGGCCGGGGCGACGACCTATCGCCAGACGATGCTCCGGATGTTCGGGATCCCCGAGTCGGAGATCGCGGCCACCCTTCGCCAGGCCACGGCCGCGGGGATCGACCTCGACCGCCTCGAGGTGACGACCTGCCTGCGCCGGGGGGAGATCGAGATCGTCACCCGGTACGAGCCCGAGGCCGAGGCGGCCTACCGGGCCTTCGAGCGGATCGTCCGCGACCGCCACGCCGACACCCTGTTCTCCGACGACGGGAGCTCGGTCGACGAGCAGGTGGCCGACCTCCTCGGCCGGGGGGGCCTGACCGTGGCCGTGGCCGAGTCGTGCACCGGGGGCCTCCTCGCGGCCCGGCTGACCGACCTGGCCGGGTCCTCGGCCTACGTCCGGGGCGGGGTGGTCGTCTACGCCGACGACGTCAAGTCCCGGCTCGCCGGGGTCCCGGCCGCCCTGATCGAGCGCCACGGAGCCGTCTCGGCCGAGGTCGCCGTGGCCCTGGCCGACGGCGCCCGGGAGGCCCTCGGGGCGGGGGTCGGGGCCGGGGTCACCGGGGTGGCCGGACCCGGCGGGGGGACGCCGGAGAAGCCGGTCGGGCTCGTCCACGTCGCCGTGGCCGCCGGGGATCCGGGGGGGCCGGTGGAGCGGCGCCTGACCCGGCGCCTCGACCTCGGGGGCGGCCGGGCCGACATCCGCGACCGGACGACGACCCACGCGATGCACCTCCTCCGGCGGCTGCTCCGCGGGGAGGGCGGCGTCTGAGCGTGGGCCGGCGGCCGGCGGTCGGCGGGGGGCGGGGGTGAGCCCGGGGGGCGCACGGCTGTTCGTCGCCGTCGACCTCCCCCGGGAGGTCCGGGCCGAGATCGCCGGCTGGGGCCGGCGGGCCGTGGCCGGGCTCGGCGGGGTCCCGGGCGGGGTCCGCCCGGTCGAGGCCGGGGCGCTCCACGTCACCCTCTGCTTCCTCGGGGCCCAGCCGGTCGACCTGGTCGACGAGATCGCGGCCGCCGTCGCCGGGGCGGCGGCCCCGGTCGGCCCGGTCGGGCTCGGGGCGCCGGTCTGGCTGCCCCGCCGGCGCCCCCGGGCCCTGGCCGTCGGGCTCCACGACGACACCGGGGGGCTGGGCGACCTCGCCGGGGACGTCGGGCGGGCGCTCGGGGAGGCGATCGGCTGGGAGCCCGAGTCCCGGCGCTTTCGCCCCCACGTGACCGTCGCCCGGATGCGGGCCGGGGCGGTCGTCCCCGGCCGGGTCGACCCGACGCCCCCGCTCGTCTTCGAGCCCGCGGGGCTGACCCTCTACCGGTCGCGGCTCGAACCGGGTGGGGCGGTCTACGAGCCCCTCGTCCGAGTGGGATTGTCCTGGCCGGGGGCTGGCATCGGCGGGCAGGGTCCCGAAGGCTAGTGCGTACTGGGCCGGGGCGTCTTCGGAGGCTGGGCCGGGCGGGGTCGGGCCTCCGGCGTCGATTTCGGGGGCGGGGCGGCCGATCGACGGGTTCCGTCCGGATCGGGGCCTAACGTGCTCGTCACACGCCGACTTGCGTCGTATTTGGTAACGGACCCGCCCGCCAGAGGAGCTTTGACGATGACCGTGACAGACCAGGAGAAGGCCGCCAAGGCACGCGACGTCGCCCTCGCCGGGGCGCTCACCCAGATCGAGCGGGAGTTCGGGAAGGGCTCGGTCATGCGGATGGGCGACCCGGGGGCCCAGGTTCGGTGCAACGCGATCCCGACCGGGGCGCTGTCGCTCGACCTGGCGCTCGGGATCGGCGGGGTCCCCCGGGGGCGGATCGTCGAGGTCTTCGGGCCGGAGTCCTCGGGCAAGACGACCCTGATCTACCACGTCCTGGCCGAGGCCCAGAAGCTCGGGGGGATCTGCGCGTTCATCGACGCCGAGCACGCGATGGACCCGCTCTACGCCAAGGAGATCGGGGTCGACATCGACGAGCTGCTCGTCTCCCAGCCCGACTACGGTGAGCAGGCGCTCGAGATCGCCGACATGCTGGTCCGGTCGGGGGCGGTCGACGTGGTGGCGATCGACTCGGTCGCGGCCCTGACCCCCCGGGTCGAGCTCGAGGGGCAGATGGGCGACCAGACGGTCGGGGCCCAGGCCCGGATGATGTCCCAGGCGATGCGCAAGCTGGCCGGGAACCTCAACCGGACGCAGACGCTCTGCATCCTGACCAACCAGATCCGCGAGAAGGTGGGAGTGATGTTCGGGTCCCCGGAGACCCAGCCGGGCGGGCGGGCGCTGAAGTTCTACGCCTCCCAGCGGATCGACATCCGCCGGATCGAGACGCTCAAGGACGGGACCGAGGCGGTCGGCAACCGGGTCCGGGCCAAGATCGTCAAGAACAAGGTGGCGGCCCCGTTCCGCCAGGCGGAGTTCGACATCGAGTTCGGCAAGGGGATCTCGACGGCCGGGTGCCTGCTCGACCTGGGGATCGAGCACAACATCATCAGCAAGTCGGGGTCGTTCTTCTCCTACGGGGACGAGCGCCTCGGCCAGGGGCGCAGCAACGCCAAGGCCTACATCGACGAGCACCCGGAGCTGTCCAAGACGGTCGAGGACCGCATCTACGCGGCCCTCGGGCTCTCCCGGGATCTCGTCACCCCGATCGAGCCGGCCGGCGGGGCGTCGTCGTCGCCGCCGCCGCTGGGCGAGGCCGCGACGTCGGCCCGGGCCCAGGAGCTGCGAGCGGCGGGACGGGCGGCCTAAGCCCAAGAGCGGTGAGCGGCGGGACGGGCGGCCCGAGCCCAAGAGCGGTCAGCGGCGGGAGGGGCGGCCCGAGCCCAAGAGCGATGAGCGGCGGGACGGGTGGCCCGAGCCCAGGAGCGGTGAGCGGCGAGACGGGCGGCCCGAGCGCCGACGAGCGGGTCCTCGGACTCTGCCTGGCGGAGCTCGACCGGCGGGAACGGACCGTGGCGCAGATGCGTCGGCGGCTCGAGCGGGCGGGGACGGTGCCGGAGGCGATCGAGGCGGCGGTTTCCTGGCTGGTCGAGCGGGGCTACCTCGACGACGCCGGGTACGCGGTTCGGTTCGCGGAGGATCGCCGCCACCTCGACGGGTGGGGGACCGCGCGGATCCGCCGCCGGCTGGGGGAACTGGGGGTGGAGCCGGAGGCGATCGAGGCGGCGGTCGGGGAGCGTGGGGTGGGGGAGGAGCTCGAGGCCGCCCTGGCCGTGCTCGACGCCCGGCTCGGGGGCGCGGCCGGGGACGACCGGGATCGTCGGCGGGGGCTCGGGCTGCTCGTCCGCCGGGGCTACGAGCTCGAGCTGGCCGAGCGGGCGGTGGGGCTGCACTTCGGGAGGGGGGCGGATATCGACGGGTACTAGGCTTGGCGAGGAGATGCGCTACCACCTGACCACGTTCGGCTGCCAGATGAACGTCCACGACTCCGAGCGGATGAAGGGCATGCTCGAGTCGATTGGATACGAGGAGGCCCCGGATCAGGAGGATGCCGACCTCATCCTGTTCAACACGTGCTCGATCCGCGAACGGGCCGACACCCGGTTCCTTGCCCATCTCGGCCACGCCAAGCGCCTGAAGGCCCTCCATCCGGAGCGGATCGTCGGAGTCGGGGGGTGCTGGGCCCAGTCGGTCAAGGAGGAGATCTTCAGCCGGTTCCCGTTCGTCGATGTCGCCTTCGGCCCGGGTCAGGTCCACAAGCTGGCCGAGTTCCTGGTCAGCGACTCGCTGACCTCCCAGGGCTTCTTCGAGTTCGAGGGGTTCACCGGCCGCCTCCCGGCCAAGCGGGACCGGCCCTTCCAGGCGTGGATGCAGATCTCGGTCGGGTGCAACTCGGTGTGCAGCTATTGCATCGTTCCGTCCACCCGGGGGCGTGAGGTGTCCCGGCCGCCGGGGGAGCTCGTCGCCGAGGCCGAGCGCCTGGCCGCCGACGGGGTGCGCGAGGTGACCCTGCTCGGCCAGAACGTCAACTCCTACGGCCGGGACCTGACCGGCCCTGACCGGATGAGCTTCGCCGGGCTGCTCGAGCGGATCGACCGGGTGGAGGGGATCGAGCGGATCCGGTACACGAGCCCGCATCCCAAGGACATGCGCGAGGACGTGATCCGGGCCCACGCCAACCTCGGGTCGGTCTGCGAGCACATCCACCTCCCGCTCCAGTCCGGGTCCTCGGGCATCCTCAAGGCGATGCGCCGGACCTACACCCGGGAGCGCTACCTCGACCGGGTGGCCCAGATCCGCGAGCACGTCCCGGACTGCGCCCTGACCACCGACATCATCGTCGGCTTCCCCGGGGAGACGGAGGAGGACTTCGCGGAGACGGTCGCCGTCGTCGAGGCGGTCGGGTACGACGGCGCCTTCACCTTCGTCTACTCGCCCCGCCGGGGGACCGAGGCCGGGCGCCTGACCGAGGGGCTCGTCGCCCACGAGGTCAAGGTCGAGCGGATGGAGCGGCTGGTCGAGGTCGTCCAGCGCCGGGCGCACGCCCGGGCCCAGCGGTTCGTCGGGCGCACGGTCGAG
>JAXDHK010000417.1:0-3097 GCA_034664545.1 Solirubrobacteraceae bacterium | reverse complement strand
AAGACGGCGGAGTTCTGCTCGATGTGCGGGCCGAAGTACTGCCCGATGCACAACTTCAAGGACATCGACTGGGACGCGGTCCGGGACACGGTGGCCGAGCGCAAGCGCGACCGGGCGGTCGTCTGATGGCCGGGATGGGCTGAGTGCCCGAGCAGACCCGGCGGGGGCTGGTCTTCTTCGGTGCGTGCATCGTGGTCTCGATGGTCCTCGAGGGCATCGACGTGGCCGGGGTCCACTCGGTGGCCCTGCGGATCGCGGCGACCTTCAGCTTCGCGCTCGGACTGGCCGTGCTCCTGATCAAGGGCAACCAGGCCCAGCGGGCCGAGCAGGCGGAGCGGGACGGCTAGGACCTGAGGGCGAGCGCGGCGCCGAGGAGGGCCGAGCCGCCGGCCAGGGCGAGCGTGCCCGCCCGGGCGTGGGCCGGGAGGTCGCCCGGGGGAGCGGCGAGGGTGGCGGCGGTGTCGGCGAGGTCGCCGAGGACGCCGAGGAGGAGCCAGACGCGGGGGCTGCGCCGGCGGGCGACGGCGACGAGCACCCCGGCGGAGAGGGCGGCGTCGCGGGCGGCGAGGCCGCGGAGGGCGACCTGGGTGCCCGAGCCGCCGGCCGGGTCTCCGAGCCACGGGCCGGCGAGCCGCTCGGGCCGGAGGATCAGCCCGCCGGCGTAGGCGAGGCGGGCGAGCGCGAACAGGGGCGCGGCGGCGGTCATCAGGTAGGTGTACGCCGACCGGGAGGGACCGGATGCGTGGAACCGGCGGGCCCGGGGCTCGTCGGGGGATGGTTCTGGCCGGTTTCGCCCCGACGGGACGCCCGAGGCGGGGGAGGGGGGCGTCTCAGTCGGGCGAGGTCATGGTCCCGAGCTGATGGCGGATCCGGTCGCGGGCCTCGGCGAAGCGGATCGCCTCGTAGGCGATCAGGAGGGCGAGCAGGCCGGCGAGGATGGCGAGGGTGGCGAGCGAGGGGAGCTGGGTGGCGGCCGGGAGGAGGAGGAGGAGGACGACGGCGGTGAGGAGGCGCTGCTTGTTGATGGTGCCGATGTTTCGGAGGCGAAACGCGACGTGGGCGACGAGATAGGCCGCGGTGCCGCCGAGCATGGCCACGGCGGGGACGAGGCGGAGCGGGTCGTCGACGTGGCCGAGGGTCTTCTTCATGCCGACGGCGACGAGGGCGATGCCGGCGACCATGGGGAAGTGGAGGTAGGAGAACGAGTCGCGGGCCATCGAGTTCTGGTCGCGGCCGGGGGCGGCGCGGGAGAGGCGGCGCTCGGCGACGAGGGCGACGACGTCGAAGTAGAGCCACCAGAAGGCGGCGGCGACGGCGGTGCCGAGCACGGCGGCGAGGACGACGCCGGCGTCGAGCCCGGTCTGGGCGCCGACGCCGATGGCGACGATCGACTCGCCGATGGCGATCAGGACGATGAGGCCGTGGCGCTCGGCGAAGTGGCCGGGGACGAGCTTCCAGCCCTCGATTCCGAAGACGAGCGGCCCGCCGGCGTCGAGGGCGACGGCGAGGCCCCAGAGGGCGAAGCGGGGGCCGTCGGTGGTCAGGGCGGCGGCGAAGAGGAGCCCGACCCCGAGCGCGGTGCTCCCGGTGAGACCGGTGACCGACCGCCGGAGGTCGGGGTCGTCGCGGCTGGCGAGGACGAAGAGGAGGATGTGGGCGCCGCGGACGACGGCGTAGGCGCCGGCGAAGAGGAGGGCCGAGTCCCCGAACGCCTGGGGTACGCAGAGCGAGGCGACGAGGAGGGCGGCCATGGCGGCGAAGATCACGAGGCGAACGGCCCCCTCCTCGGGATCGACGACGCTCGTGAGCCAGGCGTAGCCGACCCAGGACCACCAGAGGACGGCGAGGATGACGAGGCCCTTGGCCAGCCCGGCCCAGGTCGGCTCGGCGGCCATGAGGGCGGTGCACTGGGTGAGGGCGAGGACGAAGACGAGGTCGAAGAAGAGCTCGAGCGGGGTCACCCGGGCGTCCTCGCGCATCACGGGGTTCACGCGGGGGGTGCGGGTCGGGGAGGCCGTCGTCACGGGTCCATCTTCGCGTGGTTGCGGGTCGGGGGCGCGCGGCCGGGGGAACACGGCACGCGGCCGGGCACGGGCCCCCCGGCCACCCGGACCTCGACCGGCGACTCGTCGGGGGCGAGGGCGCGGACTCCGCCGAGGATCTCCTCGACGCCGGCGATCCTCGCCGCGCTGCGGGCGGCCATCGGCCGGATCCTCACGCGAGCGCGGGTACGGCCCGAGGACCTGGGGGTCGGCGACTAGACCCACCCACGGCCGAGCGAGGGGACTCGCTCGGCGTGTCGAGTGCGGATGAGAGGACTCGAACCTCCACGGAGTTGCCTCCACACGGACCTGAACCGTGCGCGTCTACCAATTCCGCCACATCCGCCCGCGGCCGGCGACGATATCGCACGAGGGACCGTGGGCGAGGCCGCCAGGGGACGGTTCGGCGGGCGGCGGGCCGGCCCGGGAGCCGGAAGGGCGTTTGCTAGGCTCGCCGTGCTCTCGCCGCTATCGTCTAGGGGACTAGGACGCCGCCCTCTCACGGCGGAAACCGGGGTTCGAATCCCCGTAGCGGTATTGCTGAAAGCCCTGCTAAGGAAGGGTTTTCGGTAGGCGTTCAGTCGGTCGGTGTCGGGGCAGGGTTTCCTTGATTTGCAGGGAATGTTGCGGGTGTGGAGCGGGCGGAGGCCGAGGCGATCTATGCGCAGGGTCGCGACGCGGTCGTCGCGGTGTTGCTGCGGATGGATGAGCAGATCGGGCGGTTGGAGAAGCGCGTAGCCCAGCAGGACCAGCGGATCGCTCAGCTCGAGCGGCGGGTTGGGCGCTCTTCGCGTAACTCGTCGTTGCCGCCGAGCGCCGATCCGCCCGGATTCGCCGCCGAAGCGGGGGAAGGATCGGTCGGGTCGTAAGCAGGGCGCCCAGCCCGGCCATGAGGGCAAAGGCCGGCCGTTGCTGCCGGCGTGGGCGGTCGATGAGATCGTCGAGCATTGGCCGGCAGCGTGCGGGTGCGGGCACGTCATCTCGCTCGGGCAGCGCGTCGCGGTCGGTGTCGCGTCGCGTCACCAGGTCGAGGAGCTGCCGGTGATGGCCGTTCG
>JAXDHK010000416.1:0-8872 GCA_034664545.1 Solirubrobacteraceae bacterium | reverse complement strand
GACCGTCACGCCGAGCACCGAGACGTTGAAGGTGTCGACGGTGTCGAGCTGCTTCTTGACCACGCTCGCGCAGCTCCCCCCGGCGGCCTTGAGCTTGTCGCTGACCGCCGGGGCGAGGATCTGGGTGCAGATCTTGGTGGCGTCCTTGCTGCTCGCCGCGCTCGAGAGCGAGTCGATGGCGGCGGCCACCTTGGCCTGCTCGCCCTGGAACTTGCCCGACGAGGTCGACGTCGCGCCGCACCCGGCGAGCCCGCCTGCTATCAGCAGGGCGATGACGACGGGCGGACGGCCGGACATGGACGAGAGCCTACGCCAGACCGGGCTGGCCCGGCTCGAGGCGGAGGTCGTCGACTGCCGCCGGTGCCCGCGTCTGGTCGCCTGGCGCGAGCAGGTCGCCCGGGAGCGCCGGGCGGCGTTCGCCGGCGAGGAGTACTGGGGCCGGCCGATCCCCGGGTTCGGGGACCCGGGGGCCCGCGTCGTCATCCTCGGCCTGGCTCCGGCCGCCCACGGGGCCAACCGGACCGGGCGGATCTTCACCGGCGATCGGTCGGGCGACTGGCTCTTCGCCGCGCTCCACCGCACCGGCTTCGCCAACCAGCCGACCTCCCGGGCCCGGGGCGACGGCCTGCGCCTGGCCGACTGCTGGATCACCGCCGCCGTCCGCTGCGCCCCCCCGGCCAACCGGCCGACCCCGGCCGAGCGCGACCGGTGCCTCGGATGGAGCGCCGCCGAGCTCGAGCTCCTGTCCGACATGCGGGTGCTCGTCTGCCTCGGCGGCTTCGCCTGGGACGCGGCCCTGCGCCTGCTCGCCGCCCGGGGCGACCCTCCGGCGCGCCCCCGGCCGCGCTTCGGGCACGGCGCCCGGTTCGGACCCCTCCTCGGGTGCTACCACCCGAGCCAGCAGAACACGTTCACCGGCCGCCTCACCGAGGAGATGACCGACGCGATCCTCGTGCGCGCCCGGTCGCTCGCCGGCCTCGGCCCGGCGTAGCCGGGGTGGTCAGCGCGTGACCCCGAGGAGCTCGACGAGCGACTCCCGGTGGCGGGCATAGGCGGCCGCCCCGTCGCCGTCGAGGGCGACGAAGCGAACCACCGGGGGCAGGCCCATCGCCGGGGCGCCGAGGTCGCGCAGGGCGTCGCGGTAGGCGCGCTCGCGCTGAACCCCCCCGAACCCGAATCCCTTCGCGGCCTGGCCCCGGGCGAACTTGTCGTACTCGGAGGCCTTCTCCCGGCACAGCTCGCGGTAGGCCTCGAGATCGAACCCGACCTCCGCGCTCGCCGGGTACCGGTCGAGCGTCTTCAGGCGGAACGACGTGAAGTGATGGGCCTCGTCGATCTCGATGATCGTCCCGGTCGGCTGGTGGACGAGGTCGACCGGGATGAAGAGGTTCGCCCGGCAGGACTCGAGCACCGAGGGGTCGCCGCCGAGGACCCCGTACATCTCCCCGAGGGCCTCGGCCGCCGTGTGCAGGGCCTCGGGGTCGGCCGTCGCCGTGGGCTCCGCGGCGAAGTCCTCGAGCGTGAGATGCCCGAGCTCGGTCAGCCAATCGAAGTCCGCCCGGGTGTCCAGCTCGATCCCGTCTCTCCCCGCCGCCTCGGCGAACGCCAGGTGCGAGTCCCCGACCGGCATCTATGTCGTCCTCTCGTGGATCATCAATGACAACCAGCGTATAACCGACGCGTCCCCGGCACTAACGTCGGACCCCGGCGCTCCGGATCATTCCCGCCAGGCGGATCGGGACCCTCCGTAACGCGACACGACCCGGCCTTACCCGAGGGTGAGCGGGCTCCCGGACCGCCCCCGACGGTGAATCGCGGGGAACCGGTGCAACCGGCTCCGGGCTGCGCTAGGCTACCCGGCGTCCGACCAGCCGAATCCCGCAAGGGATCGGGGGAACCAACTTGGGGTCGCCGTCGCCGACGGCGCCCCGGGGGCGAATCGCCGCGTCTTCGCGGTGTAGCGCTGCTCTTTCTGCGCGAGCCCGTCAGCTAACCCCGTAGGCGCCCGAAAGAGAAGGAGTACCGCGTTGCGCTTGCGTTTCTGTCGTTTCCTGCCGTTGGCGCTGTTCATGCTCGTGCCCACCCCGGCCGCCGCACAGGCCAAACGGGCGAACTGGGGCCTCGGCGACCGGCTGCCCCTCTCGGTCGGGTCCCAGGGTCACGACGTCCGGGTACTCCAGGACTT
The DNA here is from genome assembly GCA_034664545.1 of Solirubrobacteraceae bacterium. Classification (GTDB taxonomy): domain Bacteria; phylum Actinomycetota; class Thermoleophilia; order Solirubrobacterales; family Solirubrobacteraceae; genus Palsa-513. The sequence continues at coordinate 6,687 of JAXDHK010000416.1, read as the reverse complement.
CCTCAACCGGGTCGGCCAGGCGACGTCCGTCGACGGGGTCTACGGGAGCGCGACCGCCCGGGCCGTGCGCTCGTTCGAGCGCGTCCAGCGTCTCCCGGTCAACAGCAGCGTCACCGCCGACCTCGTCAAGGTCCTGCGCAACGTCGCCATCCAGGGCAGCGCCGTCGCCTCGATCTCGACCCTGACCGGCGGGACCGAGATGCCGACCCCCCAGCAGATCCAGGCCCTCGCCCCCGGCGTCAAGGCCACCGTCGGCCCCGGCGGCCTCGCCGTCGCCCCGGCCGGGGCCCCCCCGGTCGTCCAGGCGATCATCGCCGCCGGGAACCGCATCGCCACGATGCCCTACATCTACGGCGGGGGTCACGGGAACTGGAACGACGCCGGCTACGACTGCTCCGGCTCGGTCTCCTACGCCCTCCACGGCGCCGGCCTGCTGCCCGCCTCGATGGCCTCGGGCGACTTCGAGACCTGGGGACTGGCCGGTCCGGGCACCTGGGTGACGATCTACGCCAACGGCGGCCACATGTACATGGTCGTCGCCGGGCTGCGCTTCGACACCAGCGGGCAGCGCGGGACCGGGACCCGCTGGCAGGCCGATCTGCGCTCGAACGACGGCTTCGTCGTCCGCCACCCGGTCGGCCTCTGAGTCGGCGCCGGCCGGCCCTCGCCGGCCCCTGAACAGCAGCTCGCCGCCAGTCCGTTCGCTAACGTCGGGGAGCATGCCGCTGTCCGCCTTCACCCCCCTCGTCCGCGACTGGTTCGAAGGGGCGTTCGAGGCCCCGACCCCGGCTCAGGCCGAGGCCTGGCCGGCGATCGCCACCGGGGAGAACGTGCTCATCTGCGCCCCGACCGGCTCGGGGAAGACCCTGGCCGCCTTCCTCTGGGCGCTCGACCGGCTGATCGCCGACCGGACGGCCGAGCCCGAGGCCCCGCACCGGACGCGCCTGGTCTACGTCTCGCCGATGAAGGCCCTCTCCTACGACGTCGAGCGCAACCTCCGGGTCCCGCTCCGGGGGATGGGGGCCGACATCCGGGTCGGCATCCGCACCGGGGACACCCCGGCCCGCGACCGGGCGGCGATGCTCCGCAGGCCGCCGGACATCCTCATCACCACACCCGAGTCGCTCTACCTGATGCTGACCTCCCGGGCCCGGGACATCCTCCCGAGCGCCGAGGCGGTGATCCTCGACGAGATCCACGCCGTCGCCGCCACCAAGCGGGGGTCCCACCTCGCCCTGACCCTCGAGCGCCTCCAGGAGCTCTGCCCCCGGGAGCTCCAGCGGATCGGGCTCTCGGCCACCCAGAACCCGCTCGAGGAGGTCGCCCGGTTCATGGTCGGCCCCCACCGGCGGGCCCGGATCGTCGACATCGGCGCGAGCCGGCCCCTCGACCTCCGAATCCACGTCCCGGTCGAGTCGATGGTCGAGCCCGACCGGTCGCTCCCCCTACCCGACGGGGGCGACCTGCTCGACGGCCACGCCGGCGCCGAGGCGACCCGCCGGTCGATCTGGCCCGCCATCTACCCCGAGCTGCTCCGCCTGGTCCGGGAGCACCGCTCGACGATCATCTTCGTCAACAGCCGGCGCGCGGCCGAACGCCTGGCCCTCCGCCTCAACGAGCTCGACGCGTCGGGCGAGGACCGCTCCGAGAAGGCCACGGACGAGCCGGCGGGACCGCAGCTGGCCCGCGCCCACCACGGGTCGCTCTCCCGGGAGGAGCGAACGACGATCGAGGAGCTGCTCAAGGCGGGCGAGCTCCCGTGCCTGGTCGCCACGTCGTCGCTCGAGCTCGGGATCGACATGGGGGCCGTCGACCTCGTGATCCAGGTCGAGTCGCCCAAGTCGGTCGCCCGGGGCCTCCAGCGGATCGGGCGGTCGGGCCACGGGGTCGGGGCCACGAGCAAGGGGCGGATCTACCCCAAGTTCCGGGCCGACCTGCTCGAGTGCGCCGTGCTCACGAGGATGATGCGCGAGGGGCGGATCGAGCCGACCGTCGTGCCCCGGAACGCGCTCGACGTCCTCGCCCAGCAGATCGTCGCCATCGCGGCGAGTGTCGATCGGGTCGGGGTCGACGAGCTCCACGCCCTCGTCACCCGGACCCACTCCTACGCCGGGCTGTCCCGGGAGCTCTTGGAGAACGTCCTCGACATGCTCGACGGCCGGTACCCGTCGAGCGAGTTCGGGGATCTCCGGGCCCGGATCAACTGGGACCGCCTGGGCGGTTCGATCACCGCCCGGAAGGGCGCCCTCCAGCTCGCCGTGACCAACGCCGGGACGATCCCCGATCGGGGCCTCTATGCCGTCACCCTCCCCGACGGGCGCCGGGTCGGGGAGCTCGACGAGGAGATGGTCTACGAGGCCCGGCCCGGCCAGACCTTCCTGCTCGGGGCGAGCTCCTGGCGGATCGAGGAGATCGGGCGCGACCGGGTGATCGTGACCCCGGCCCCCGGGGCCCCCGGGGCGGTGCCGTTCTGGAAGGGCGACTCGCTCGGGCGACCCAAGGAGCTCGGCGAGGCGATCGGCGCCTTCGCCCGGTGGGCCGTCGACCAGGACCCGGGGACGCTCGCGCGCGACTACGACCTCGACGCCCTGGCCGCCGGCAACCTGGTCGAGTTCCTGGCCGAGCAGCAGGCGGCGACCGGGGTCCTCCCGAGCGACCGGACGATCGTCATCGAGCGCTTCCGCGACGAGATCGGCGACTGGCGGATGTGCGTCCTCTCGCCCTACGGCGGGCGGATCCACGCCGCCTGGGGGCTCGCCCTGTCCGCCCGGATCCGCGAGCGCTACGGCCTCGAGTCCGACGCGATCTGGTCCGACGACGGGATCATCGTCCACCTCCCCGACGCCGACCACCCGCCCGAGGCCGACCTCGTCCTTCCCGAGCCCGAGGACGTCGAGGAGGCGATCGTCGCCGAGCTCGGCGGGTCGGCCCTGTTCGGGTCCCGCTTCCGGGAGAACGCCTCCCGGGCGCTCCTGATCCCCCGGGCCTACCCCGGCCGGCGGACCCCGCTCTGGCAGCAGCGGCTCAAGGCCCAGACCCTGCTCGAGGTCGCCCGGCGCTACCCGGACTTCCCGATCATCCTCGAGACCTACCGGGAGTGCCTCCGGGACGTGCTCGACGTCCCCGGGCTCGTCGGCCTCCTCCGGGCGGTCCGCCGCCGGGAGATCTCCCTGGTCGAGGTCGAGACCCCGACGGCCTCGCCCTTCGCCTCGTCGCTCCTCTTCGACTACGTCGCCAACTACATGTACGAGGGCGACACCCCGAACGCCGAGCGGCGGGCCGCCGCCCTCGGGCTCGACCGGGACCTCCTCCGGGAGCTGCTCGGTCAGGAGGAGCTCCGGGACCTGATCGACCCGGGGGCCCTCGCCGGGCTCGAGGACGATCTCCAGCGGCGCTCGGCCCGGCGCCAGGCGACCGGCCGGGACGAGCTCCACGACGTCCTCCGAGCGCTCGGCGACCTCCGCGACGACGAGGTCGACGACCGGGTCCTCGCCGGGCTCGACGGCCGGGCGATGCTCACCGAGCTCGAGCGCGACCGGCGGGCCGTGCGCCTCCGGGTCGCCCGGGAGCCCCGGTGGATCGCCGCCGAGCACGCCGCCCTCTACCGGGACGCCCTCGGGTGCGCCCCGCCGTCCGGGCTGCCCGACGCGTTCCTGCTCGACGTCCCCGACGCCCTGCGCGAGGTCTGCGCCCGGTACGCCCGGTCCCACGGCCCGTTCACCACGGCCGAGGTCCGGGCCCGGTACGGGGTCGATCCGACCAGCGCGCTCCGGGAGCTCGAGGCCGCCGGCGAGCTCGTCCGGGGGGAGCTCCGGCCCGGGGGGACCGAGCGCGAGTGGTGCGCCCCCGAGGTCCTCCGTCGACTCCGGCGGGCCTCGCTCGCCGCCCTGCGCCGGGAGATCGAGCCCGCCGACCAGCGCGCCCTCGCCGCCTTCCTCCCGTCCTGGCAGGGCGTCGACCGCCACCCGGCGGCCGGGGCCGGGATCGACCGCCTGCGCGAGACCCTGGTCGCGCTCCAGGGGCTGGCCCTGACCCCCGAGGTCTGGGAGCGCGACGTCCTCCCCCGGCGGCTCGGCGCCTACTCACCCACGTGGATCGACCAGCTCTGCGCCTCGGGCGAGCTCGTCTGGGTCGGGGCCGGGGCCCTCGGCCGGCGCTCGGGCCGGGTCGCCCTCTACTTCCGGGAGGACGCCCCGGCGTTGGGGCCCCCGCCCGGAGCCGAGCGAGCGACCCGGCCGACCGAGCCCGAGCACGAGCTCGTCCGGGCGCGGCTGGCCGGGTCCCCCGCCTTCTTCAGCGATCTCCTGGCCGACGCCCCGGAGGTCGCCCCGGCGGCCCTGGCCAACGCGCTCTGGGACCTCGCCTGGGCCGGGGAGGCCACCAACGACGCCTGGGCGCCGCTCCGGGCCCCCCGGCTGACCGTGGCCCGGGCGGGCCGGGGGGCGCGGCCGGCGGGTCACCGGTCCGGGCGCCGCTTCGCCCGGGCGTCCCGGCCGGGCTCGGGGGCCCAGGTCCAGGGCCGGTGGTCGCTGACCGCCCCGCTCTTCCCCCCGCCGGCCGACCCCCGGGTCCGGCGGCGGACCCAGGCCGAGCTCCTGCTCGAGCGCTACGGGATCCTCACCCGGGAGCTCGTCCTGGCCGAGGGGGTGACCGGGGGCTTCGCGGCCCTCTACGACTCGCTGACCCAGCTCGAGACCCTCGGCCTCTGCCGGCGGGGGTACTTCATCGAGGGCCTCGGCGGCGCCCAGTTCGCCCTCCCCGGGGCGGTCGAGCGTCTCCGGGCCGAGCGGAGCCTCGAGCACGCCCGGCCGCTCGTCCTGGCCGCGACCGACCCGGCCCAGCCCTACGGGGCGGCGCTGCCCTGGCCCCGACCGGAGGAGGCCGGGGCGGGAGACCGCCGGCGCCCGGCCCGGGTTCCCGGGGCCTACGTCGTCTTGGTCGGGGCCGAGCTCGGCCTCTACGTCGAGCAGGGGGGTCGAGGGCTCCAGACCGGCGCCGGGGATCCGCTCCCGGCGCTGCGCGCCCTGGCCGCGGCGGTCCAGGCCGGGCGGATCGGCAAGCTCGACCTCGAGCGGGTCGACGGGGCCCCGGTGATCGGGTCGGCGCTCGAGCCGGTGCTCGTCGAGCTCGGGTTCCGGGCCGGGCCCCGGCGGTTGACCCTGAGCGCCTGAGGCGTCCCACCGGCTCGGGTCGTTCACCGAGGCCGACGATGCCCCTTCAGTCAAGGTGCATCGCCGTGACGGACGACGCGGCGGCGTGGCTGTCGGCTTCCCGCGGCTGGACGGTCGCCCCCCCGCGGCGGTCCCCTGATTCGCGGCAGCGGTCCGGCTGAGTTGTGTGACCGATCTCACACTCTCTTGACGGCGGGAGGCGGCGAGAATGGGTGCGGCACCGTGGAATGCTGAGCCTCGCCGCAGCTCGGTCCACGCGGGGCCGTGGCGGGTCGGCCGCCGGATCTACCGGGAGGACGCTGTGAGCGCTCGGATGCAACACGTCGCCGAGACCCAGGTGCCCTCCGCGCCCCGATACGGCTGGTTCAGCGCGCTCGGGGCTCTGCTCGCGGGCAGCATCGTCGCGTTTTTCCCGCTGTTGGCGGTCGCGTTTGCGCTCGGCGTGGTCGTCCACGTTCTACCGGGTAGCACCCCAGCGGACCCTGGGCGGGGCTGGCCGTGGCGGATCGACGGGGCGTGGTCTGCGTTCGCAGACCTTGGTCCGCTGCTGTTCACCGGCGGCGTCGTCGCCGCCGGCATTGGCTTCTACGTCGGGTCGCGCACGGGTCGCCGCACCGCTCGGTGGCCGATCGCTCTATGCGCGACGCTCGTGGGATGGATTCCGGTCACCCAGGGCGGTCACAACGGCCTGCTCGGCGTCAGCGGGGGCCTCGCGTTCCTTTCGATGTGGTGGACGACACGCAAGACGTCCGAGATGGCCCGCCCGCAGCTGCGCACCAAGACCCACCAGCGGATCGCTGTCGCCGCCGCTGCTACCGGGACCCTCACGCTAGCTGCCGTGTCCCTCGCGTACGGCACGCTTCACCCGATCCGCGCCGACTCTTCCAGCGTACCTGCGACCGCGACACTCCACGGCGGCGAGACGGATCGCTTTCCCGTCACGATCTACAACCAAGGGCCACTACCCGTACGAATCCTGACAGTCTCCCTCTCGCCCACCCCTGACCTACGACTGGCGCGCGTGGAGCAACCCGGGCCGCAGAGAGAGGGCCCCACCATCGACTCGCTGTACTCGCCTCTCCGAACGCCGACGATCTCTACCACCGGAGACTTGACGCTCACGGGCCCCTCCCGCTGCAACGGCATGACGGAGACCCTAAGTGCACTCGGCGGGCGGGTGGCCGTCGCCGGCCTGAACCGCGTCCAGCGCGTGCTGCTCGGGCCCACGCCGCTCCAGGTCAACTGTCGCCCGGCGCGCCGCCCGTAAAGAGACACCTGCAGGCGGACGTTCGGCCCTCCCAGATCGGACGACGAGCGCGTCTGTGCAGGCGCTCGAGACGGGCCGGCCGCGTTTCCGCATCTGTGAGTAGCAGGCGACGGCGGGGCGGCGGAGCGCTGACTCGCTCTGGACGAGCATCGAGAGCTCTGAATGGCCGGCTCATCTCAACCCTGCCTATGCGCCGGCGCCACACGCAGCCACGAGCAAGCCGGCGGCGGGAGCCCTCGACTGCTCTCG
>JAXDHK010000415.1:0-3333 GCA_034664545.1 Solirubrobacteraceae bacterium | reverse complement strand
GTCGAGGAGGGCCGCCGGGCCGTGGGAGGCCCGGACCGCCCAGCCGATCTTGCCCCCGGGCTCGAGCTTGCGGGCGTCGGCCCTGATCGCCTCGACTACCTTCCCGGCCCACTCGTCGGGCTCCTCGCGCTCCCATCCCGACGTGTCCATGTACCGGCCGTAGACGGCTTCGGTGTCGTCGAGCATCTCCGTGTTGACCCCCGGGGTGATCAGGTGGAGCGTGTCCACCCCGGTGCCCGCGAGCTCCCGCCGGAGCGACTCGGTGAGGGCGACGACCCCGGCCTTCGACGCGGCGTAGGTCGTCGCCGCCGGGAAGTGGGCGTACCCGCTGATCGAGGCGTTGTTGACGATCTTCCCCCGCCGGCGGTCGAGCATGCCCGGGAGGACCCGGGCGGTGAGGTGGGCGACCCCGACGAGGTTGACCTGGAACATCGAGTACATCGCCTCGAGATCCTGGTCCTCGAGCAGGCCCCCGGTCATCTGGCCGGCGTTGTTGATCAGGAGGTCGATCGGCTGGTCGGCGAGCTCGGCGGTCCAGGAGGCGTCGATCGACGCCCGGGACGACAGGTCGAGGCGGACGGCCCGGATCTCCCCGGCCCCGCCCGGGGGCGCCGGAAGCGGGGGCCCGGGGGAGCGCATCCCGAGGAGGAGCGTCTTGAGCGGCTCCCGGGCCAGGCGTCGGGCGAGGGCGAGGCCAATCCCCCGATTGGCGCCCGTGAGGAGACAGGTCGCCCCGGTGAGATCCATCGCCCGAGAGGATACGGCGGGGGCCGGCGGGGCTCAGTCGTGGGCGACGAGTGGCGCCCCGAGCTTCGCGGCCAGCCCGAGGCCCCCCTGGCGCATGACGAGATCGTGGTTCCAGGCGAAGGCCGGGCGGGCGACCGGCCCGAGCACGTTCATCCAGGCCTGGGTCGTTCGGACCTGCCAGTCGTAGACCACTGCCGTGCCGTTGCCCTCGTAGAGGCGCCAGATCCCCCGCCCCTCGAGCTCCCCGGTGGCCTGTCCCTCGATCAGATGGGGCCGCTCGACCCGGGTGACGCGCATGTCGAACCGGAGCGTGTACGGGAGCACGCTCCGCCAGCTGAAGCGGCTGACCTGGCCGACCCCCTGGTCGTCGCCGTCCCGGAGGAGCTCGACCGCCTGGACGCCCTTCCACCACTCGGGGTAGGACTCGGTCTCGTTGAGGACGTCCCAGACCTGCTCGAGCGGGGCGTCGACGCACCAGGTGGTCAGGAACTTGTAGTCGGCCACGGCCGGCGGAATCCCTAGACGGCGGGGGCGGCGGCGGCGGCGGGGGTCTTGCAGGCGGCGCAGAGTCCCCAGATCAGGAGCTGGGCATGGTCGGGGGAGAAGCCGGCGTCACTCGCGCACTGGAGGGCCTCGGGCGGGGCGCCGGGGGCCTCGAGGTCGCCGAGGGCCCCGCAGCCGCGGCAGACGGTGTGGGCGTGGGGGGTCACCCGCGAGTCGAAGAGGACCGCCCCGGTCCCGGTGCTGACCCGCCGGACGAGGTCGAGCTCCTCGAGCAGGAGGAGCGTGGCGTAGACGGTCGGCATCGCGATCCCGGGGAGGGCGGGCGAGACGGCGTCGAGCACCTGCTCGGCGGTGAGGTGCTGGCGGCGGGCGTGGACGGCCCGGAAGATGACGAGCCGCTGGGAGGTCACCCGCTGGTGGCGTTCGCGGAGCTTGTCGATCAGGAGGGTGTCAGCCTCTTCGTGAGCCATAGCCAAAGTCTAGCTGATGCGGGGAGTTGTTGTTGTTAGGCACGCCTTATTCGAACTTGAATGCTATTGTGGAGGGGAATGCGGAGCCCAGAGGACAGCCAGGCCCGAGGCGGATCCGCGGAAGCCGGGACGGCCACCGCGGCGCCCCCGGTGTCGCCTCCGGGCCCCGACGCGGCCGAGGCGAACGAGCCGGCGGTCGAGACCCGGCGGGCCGAGTCGCACCCCGGGGCCAACTCCTGGCTGGCCCGGCTGATCCGGCGGCTGACCGGGGGCAGCGAAGAGGACTTCGTCCTCCAGATCGTCCAGCCGTCCCTGGTCGGGCTGATCGACGGGACGGTCTCGACCCTGGCGCCGATCTTCGCGGCCGCGGTGTCGACCAACTCGCGGACGGCCCTCCTCGTCGGGATCGCCACGGCGCTCGGAGCCGGGGTGAGCATGGGCATGTCCGAGGCCCTGTCGGACACCGGGGAGATCACCAACCGGGGCTCAGCCCTGGTCCGGGGGATCATCACCGGGGGGGCGACGGCGCTCGGGGGCATCTTCCACTCGCTCCCCTTCTTGATCGGGAACGTCAACCGGGCGCTGGCGGTCGCGGGGATCGTCGTCGGGATCGAGCTGTTCGTAATCGCCTGGGTCCGCTACAAGTTCCTCCACGTGTCGCTCCGGTCCTCGCTGATCGTGGTCACGCTCGGGGGGGCGATCGTGCTGGGCATCGGCGTACTCGTCGGGAGCTCCTGACGGCTAGCCTTCGGGCCCGGGACCCTTTGAGATGACGATCGCCCCCCAGGCAGAGGCACTGGTATTCGACGACATCGACGATGCCGTCGGTGCCCTCCGGGCCCGCGGGCTCCGGGTGTCGATCGCCCGGCGCCTCGTCCTCGAGCTCCTGTTCTCGGCGAGTGGCCCGGTCTCGGCCGAGCACGTGGCGAACACCCTGGGGATCGACGCGGCCTCGGTCTACCGGAACCTCGAGATGCTCGAGCGCCACGGCCTCGTCCACCACGTCCACCTCGGTCACGGCCCCGGCCTCTACGTCCTGGTCGGCCGGGGGGAGCACGAGTACCTCTACTGCGATCGGTGCGCCACGGTCGAGGCGGTCGGGCCCGAGCGGCTCGATCCGGTCCGCGAGGAGCTCCGGCGGAGCTTCGGCTACGAGGTCCGGTTCACCCACTTCCCGATCGTCGGACTCTGCCCGGCGTGCGCGGCCAAGGGACCGGTCGAGGTGGAGGCCGGGACCGACGACGAGGAGGGCTCCGCGGCTGCGGCTTCTGCTTCGGGGAGCGGGATCGGCGGGGGCGGCCACGTGCATCCCCATCCGGAGGCGGCGGCCGACCACGCCCACGACCACAGCCACGGGGACCACGTCCACTCCCACCCCCACGTCCACTCGGCCGAGGTCGTCGACGAGCACGAGCACGGCCACCGCCACTGAGTCGGTGGATCCGGGCGACGCCGGCGACGGCGGCGACGACGGTGAGATCATTCGCGCGCGGGCCAGTAGCTCAGGTGGTTAGAGCAGCCGACTCATAATCGGTAGGTCGCAGGTTCGAGCCCTGCCTGGCCCACTTCCGAGATCGTTCAAGCGCGACCTTCGTCTCGTTCTCGCCTGGGC
>JAXDHK010000414.1:0-3637 GCA_034664545.1 Solirubrobacteraceae bacterium | reverse complement strand
GCCGAGATCCCCGAATGGCGCCCACCAAGTGGCGGATGGGCGCAATTTCGCCACGATTGGCACCATTGCTCCCCCATGAGGTCCTCCGTCGGCCGAGCGGGGGTATCGCGGCACGCGGCACGCAGGCGGCGGTAGCGTCCGCCCGGGGCTCGGGCGAGCGCGCCCCGACGATCGCCCTGAGCGTCGGCGCGGTCACCTAGGATCCACCCATGATCCAGCCCGGAACCGTCGCGCCCGACTTCGAGCTCTCAGACCAGGACGGCCGGCCTGTGAAGCTCTCGGACCTCCGCGGCCGCCCGGTCGTCGTCTACTTCTACCCGAAGGCCGACACCCCCGGGTGTACGACCCAGGCCTGCGGGGTCCGCGACCGGCGGGAGGACTACGCCGCGGCCGAAGCCACGGTCCTCGGGATCTCGCCGGACCCGGTCGCCAAGGTCAAGAGGTTCCACGCCAAGTACGACCTCGACTTCACGCTCCTGGCCGATCCCGACCACGCCGTGGCCGACCGGTACGGGACGTGGGTGGAGAAGTCGATCTACGGGCGGACCTACTGGGGCAACACCCGGGCGACCTTCGTCATCGACCCGGACGGGCGCGTCGCCCACGTGCTGCCCAAGGTGTCGCCCAAGACGCACGACGACCTCGTCCTGGCCGCCCTGGCCGACTTGGCTCGATGAACGCGACGCTTTCCGGCGGGCGTCGCCGGGTAGGCCGCCTCCCCGGCCCGCTACCCGAAGGAGTCAGGTTGCCCAGACGACCCAGGATCGCCGTGCTCGCCGTGCTGCTCGTGCTGACGCTCGGCCTGAGCGCCTGCGGGAGCTCGTCCTCGACATCGTCGACCAGCGGCTCGACCCAGGGGACGACGAGCTTCGCCAAGACCAAGTTCGTCCTCCACGCCGGCCTCGCCTTCGGCGCCTTCCATCACTTCATCTACAAGCCCTACAAGGCGGGCAACCTGACCAGCGGGGGCCTCCTCAACCACAAGCTCGCCCTCGTCAAGGCCGGCCTGGCCGGGGCGTTCGCCTACCACGAGGTGAAGCTCGCCCTCGTGGACGCGAAGTCGAGCCCGCTGCTCTCCCGGCTGCTGTCTCCGCTGACCGCGCTCTCGAACCGCTTCCAGGCCCTCGGGACCCAGCTCAAGGCGGGCAACCTCGACGCCTCGGCCATCGAGGGGGCCAACACCCAAACCGGGGTGACCAGCGCCGCCGCCCAGGCCGCCGGCCAGCCGATCACCGAGGCCACGCCGAGCGTCTCGCAGCTCGCCGGAGGGTAGCCGGGCGGCGTAGGCTGGGGCGGTGCCGGAACTGACCGCCTCGGCCTCGCTCGGCGACAGCCTCAGCTCGTTCTTCGACGCCGTCGGGCGGTTCTTCGCCAACCTGGCCGCCGTCCACTGGGGGGCCCTGCTCGTGGCGCTGGCCTTCTTCGGGGCGAACCTGACCCTCCGGTCGCGGGCGATCTTCCACACCCTGCGGGCCGCCTACCCGGACGAGCCGATCCAGTGGCGGCGGATCTGGGGCGCCTACTTCGCGGCCGTCGGCTTCAACAGCGTGGTCCCGGCGCGGGGCGGGGACGTGATCAAGCTCTTCCTGACCAAGACCTCGGTCCCCCGGTCGAGCTACCCGACGGTGGCCGCGTCCTTCGCCGTCGAATGGATCTTCGACACGACGATCGGCCTGCTCGTCCTGATCTATGCCTTCACCCAGGGGGTGTTCCCCAAGCCGCCGGACTTCGCCAAGCTCAACGCCTTCGACCTCTCCTACCTGGCCGCCCACTTCCGCTTCACCCTGTTCCTCGTCACGGCCACCGCCGTCGCCGGGCTGGTCGGCTTCGCCGTGCTCTCCCGGCGGGTGCGCGCGTTCTGGGCCCGGGTGCGCCAGGGCCTGACGATCCTCCGCGACCGGCGGCGGTACATGACCGAGGTGTTCGCCGTCCAGGGCGTGGCCTGGCTGTGCCGGGCGGCGGCGTTCTGGTTCCTCCTCGACGCGTTCCGGGTCGGCGGCTCGGTGGGAAACGTCCTGCTCGTGTTCGGGGTCAACGCCGTCGCCGGGGCCGTCCCCCTGACTCCGGGGGGGGCCGGGGTCCAGCAGGCCCTGCTGGTCAAGGTCTTCGCCGGGGCGGCCGGGGGCGACGTGATCGCGGCCTACTCGGTCGGCCAGCAGATCGCCCTGGCCGTGTTCACCGCCGCCGTCGGCTTCGGCGCGCTGGTGGGGATCTTCGGCTTCCGCTCCTTCAAGGAGGTCGTCCGGGTGGGCCGGGCCGAGCGGGATGCCGAGAAGGCCGGACCCGACGCTACTGGAGCCCCTCGCGCGCCTCGCGCACGAGTGTGACGGCCTCGGGGAAGACGACCGCCATCATGGCGCGGATCTGCTGGGCCTGCTGCTCGGGGTTGCCCTGGACGTTGACGCGGTTGATGGCGGCGACCGTCATCTCGACCGCGAGCTTGATCGCGTTGTCGGCCCAGGCGAGCCGCTGCTGGCCCTGCATCTGCTCGGCGAACTCGGCCATCCGCCGCTGCAGCTCGTCGGGATCGCCGAACAGTCCGCCGAAGCCTTCCATGTCGTAAGCCTAGCGCGGTGATGCGCGGCGCCGCCCACGGACTACCGCTAGCGTTTCGGCCATGGCGATGATGGAAGGCGCCGGGGTGGAGCTCCACTTCGAGGCCCGGGGCCAGGGCCCGCCGGTGCTCCTCGTCCACGGGCTCGCGGCCGACGCCGCCGGGTTCGAGGCGCTTGCCGCCGGGCTCGCCGACCAGGCCCGGACGATCGCCTACGACCGTCGGGGCTACGGAGCGAGTGGAGCCCCGGTCCCCTACACGGCGACGACGGTGTCCGAGCAGGCCGAGGACGCGGCGGCGCTCCTCGCCGGGCTGGGCGTCACGGAGGCGCTGGCGGTCGGCGAGGGGTTCGGCGCCCTGGTCGTGCTCGACCTGATCAAGCGCCACGGGCCGCTGGTCCGGGCGGCCGTGGTCTGCGACCCGGCGCTCTTCGCCTTCGTCCCGGCGGCCACCGAGATCCTGAGCGCCGACCGGGCCCGGCTCGAGGAGAACCTGCGCGAGCGGGGCCCCGAGGCGGCGGTCGAGGCCTGGCTCGACGGGCGCGCCGACGGGCCGGCGCTGGCCCGGGCGCGGGCCGCCCACCGGGGCTTCCTCGCCGACTTCGGCGGCCTGGCGAGCTGGCCGATCACGCGGGCCGAGCTCCGCGGCCTGAGCGTTCCGATCGTCGTCCTCACCGGGCCGGCCTCGCCGGGGCACGTCGTCGCCGCGGCCGACGCGCTGGCGCGGCTCGCCCCGGGCGCCCGCCGCCGGGAGGACGGCGACCTCGCGGGGTCGGTGAGGGAGCTGCTCCGGTGATCCGTGCCGCCTGGGCCGGGCTGTCGGCGCTCGTCGCCGTCGCCGCCGCCGCCGCCCTCGGCGGGTGCGGCCAGGCCTCGCGTCCGCCGAAGCCGGTGGCCGCGCGCGGCAACGCGATCGTCGCCGCCCTCGGCGACTCGATCACCGCCGGCTCGCCCCTGTGGAGCCCGTCGGCCGCGGCCCGCCAGCGGATCGGGCCGCTCCTGGACGAGCAGAGCCAGTACGAGTACTGGGCGCAGCGCCTCCTGGGCAACTACGTGCGCTTTCGCAACTGCGGGGCGGCCGGGG
>JAXDHK010000413.1:0-6978 GCA_034664545.1 Solirubrobacteraceae bacterium | reverse complement strand
ACCGGCCAGTGGATCAGGTAGAGGTCGACGTAGTCGAAGCCGAGCCGGTCGAGGCTCTCCCGGAGGGCCCGCTTCGCCTGCTCGTAGCCGTGGTCGTCGTTGAAGCACTTGGTCGTGATGAAGACCTCGCCGCGGTCGAGGCCGGCGGCGTGGACGGCCTGGCCGACGGCCGCCTCGTTGCGATAGGCGGCCGCGGTGTCGACGTGGCGGTACCCGGCGAGGAGCGCCCGAGTCACGGCCTCGACCGTCTCGTCCGGGGGAACCTGGAAGACGCCGAACCCGAGCTGCGGAATCTCCACCCCGCCCCGGAGCGGGACCTGGGGGACCTTCGTTGCGTAGTGGCTCATGACCTTGAGGTGCCCGGTCGACGTCCGCCCAAACATCGGCCCGGGAGCTCGCCCGGGCCCGGGCTCGCGCCCCCCGTGGGTCGGGGTCTCCACCCACTAGTCTTACGTCGTAGAGGAGACGAGCGCGCTTGATCACGATCACCGAGGTGGAGGACTCCGACGAGGCGCTGATGATCCGCGTCCAGGGCAATGACCCGCGCGCCTTCGAGCTCCTCTACGACCGACACCGCAACGCCGTGTTCTGGCTGGCCCAGCGCATCCTCGACGACCGCGGGTTGGCCGCCGACGCCACCCAGGAGGCGTTCATCAACCTGTGGCGCAACCGCGACCTCTACCTGCCCGGCCGCGGGCGGGTCAAGTGGTGGCTCCTGCGGATCGTCCGCAACCGGGCGATCGACCTCCAGCGCCGCAACCGGGACCTCGTGCTCCGCGGCGAGGCGACCTTCGAGCTGATCGTCGCCCCCGACTCGACCGAGGACGAGGTGCTGGCCGAGGCCGAGCGCCACGAGCTCGCCGTCCTGCTCGAGGCGCTTCCGTCCGAGCAGCGCGAGGTGATCGAGCTCGCCTACTTCGCCGGGCTCAGCCACGCGGAGATCACCCAGCGCCTCGGGCTCCCGCTCGGGACGATCAAGGGCCGGATCCGGCTGGCGCTCGAGAAGCTCCGGCTGGCGCTGCCCGACGACCGGACGCAGCCGGTCGGATAGTCGAGCGGCGAGCTCGTGCGGCGGGCATGGCTTGGATGCGCCGTGGCCGCCGTGGCCGGCGCGGCGACGCTACCGGCCTCGGCGGCACCCACCGGGCGCCTGGTGCCCCGGGGCGAGCGGGTGGCCGGCCGGACCTACCTCGAGTGGCAGGTGGCCGCCTGGCAGTGGCAGCTGGGGAACCTGATCATCCCCCGGGGGGGGCCGAACCCGACGTTCTGCGCCATCGCCGGCCAGACGGCCCCGGTCTGGTTCCTCGGCGCGAGCTTCAACACCCGCAACTCGGTCACCGGAGCGTGCGCGATTCCCGCCGGACGCTTCATCCTCGTGGCCAGCCCCGACATCGTCTGCTCGACCGTCGAGCCTCCCCCGTTCCATGCGACCACCGACGCCGGCCTCCGGCGCTGCGCCCGGGCCGGCTGGCGCTCGGCGCGAGCACGCCACGCGGTGACCCTCGACGGGGTCGCCCTCCGGCCGCCCGGATTCGTCGTGGCGACGCCGGCCTTCTCCTTCACGATGCCGGGCAACGACAACTACCTGAACGTCCCCGGGATCACCGGCGGGCGGGCGGCGGCCTTCGGCTACGCCGACATGCTCCGGCCGCTGCGCCCCGGCCGGCACACGCTCGTCCGGGTCACCCGGTACGCCGGCGGGCCGCCGAAGCGGACGACCTGGTACCTCGTCGTCGCCTAGCTGCCGCTAACCGCGAACGGACGGCTGAGGGTGCGCGAGGCGAGGAAGTGCCAGATGTTGCGCACGCCGGAGATCGGACTCCGGTTTCCCGAGCTGATCTCCGACCCCGGGGCGTTCGGGAGTCCGTGTCCGCTGCCGTAGATGCGCAGGTGCTCGACGAGCGCCCCCGACGCACATCCGGTCCAGCGGTAGAGCACGGTGTGAGCGGCGACCAGGCGCTTGGTCGGGGTCGGGCCGCAGTGGTCGCGCGCGGCCCAGCCGGAGATGTACGGAAGCACCGCCCCGTCGTACCCCTGACCCTGGCCGTGGTAGGGGACGCTCGTGTCCGAGGTCCCGTGGATCTCGAGGACCGAGAGGGGCCGGTCGGCCCGGCAGGGCGGGAGCGACCGGTAGCCACCGGCGACGAGCACCAGGGCGGCGATCCGGGAGCTCAGCTCGCACCCCACCCGGGCGGCCATCCCGGCGCCCATCGAGACGCCGGTGGCGTAGATCCGCCGGGTGTCGATGCAGGCGAGCGACTCGACGCGATCGAGCAGGTCCGAGGCGAAGATCACGTCGCGCTCGCGGCCGGAGATCGCCCACCGGGTCCCGAGCGTGCCCGGATAGACCACGGCGTAGTGCTGCTGGTCGCCGAGGGTCGAGAGGCCGCTGTCGCGCGCGAAGTGCGCGGCGTCGCTGTCGAAGCCGTGGAAGGCGACGATCAGGGCCAGGGGCGTGCCGGCCGCGGCCGGGGGCAGGTGGAGCACCGCGGTCCGGGTCAAGCCCGCGCTCGAGAGGGTGATCGTCCGGTCCCCGGGAACCGGCGGGCCGGCCGCGCAGGCGCCGCTCGGCGGCGGAGTTTCTGCGCCGGGCGCCGGCGCCTGGGGCTGACCGCCCCCGCCCGAGAGGCCCGAGAGCAGTCCCGGGATGAGGCCGCCCGGCGGCGGGGGCGCGTCGGCCCGGGCGGGGCTCCCCCCGAGGAGGGCGGCGGCGGCCGCGAGGGCGAGGATCCGAGCCGTGGGGTGGCCGGGGTTCCGCGAGCGCATAGCGGGGGATTCAACAGCACCCGGGGCGCACCCTGCCCCGGTCGTCGATCCTCCGGCGTCACGCTCCGAGCAGGGGGTCGAGCGGGAGCTGCCCGTCGGGTGGCCCCTTCGGTCGGGCCTCGCCGGTGTGCGCCCAGTGATCGACCACCTCCCGCGGCGCCGCGTGGCGGTAGCTGATGTTGCGCTCGATCGGCTCGACCGCGAAGCCACCGGTCGCATCGAGGCCCTTGACCTTCGCGTGAAAGAGGCGGCCCTTGCGGCTGACGAGGACCAGGTCGCCGGGGTTGATCCTCCGTGCGCGCACGCGACCGGGCCTCAGTCGAGGTAGCTGACGACGGCCGCGGTGTCCGTCCGCTCCGGCGCCTCGCGCTCTTGGCGGGGCGGGCCGAGGTGGATCAGCCCGAGCGGGAGCTCATCCTCGCCGAGCCCTAGCGCCGCCCGACCCTCCGGGGTCCGCAGGACCGCCGGGGTGCGCCAGTAGCCGGCGATGCCCCGGGCGTGGGCGGCGAGCAGGACGATGTAGACGGCGCACGCGCCGGCGCAGACGTCCTCGAGGCGCTGCTGCTCGTCCCCGGTCTGGGTGACGCTCGCGACCACGAGGGTGGGCGCCCGGTCGAGCTTGCTCCCCTCCGGGCCCCCCGCCGCGTCCTTGAGGGCGGCGAGCGAGCCGGGACCCAGGACCCGAAAGCGCCAGGGCTCGGTCAGGTGGTGGTTGGGTGCCCAGCGGGCCAGCTCGAAGAGCTCCTCCAGCGTCTCCCGCCCGACCGGCTCGCTTCCGTAGGCCTTGTGCGTCCGGCGCGTGCGGATCGCCGCGTCGATCGGCTCGCTCGCCACCACTACTCGTAGAGCGACTCGCGGGCCAGCTCGTCGCCGGCGGCCGAGTACAGGCGGACCTCGAGCAGGTCCCCGCCGTAGTCGTCGGGCGCGAGCAGGGTGAAGCGATCGGCCTCGACCGCGCACTGGTCGACGTCTACCCCGCCCAGGAGGGCCGTGGCCAGGGCTCCCCCGGCGACGAGCGAGCGCCCCCAGACCAGGGTCATGGCCGCGACCTTGTCGGCGTGACCGTGCCAGCTCCCGATCACCTCGTCGCTGAGGTCGAGCTGCCATTCCGGGTTGCGCTCGGCCGTCTCCTCGGTGAAGTCGGCGCGGGCGAGGAAGCCGGACGGGTCGCCGTCCTCGCCGCCCGGGACGTAGGCGACGTAGCCGTAGATCTCGTTCCCGGTCGCCGTCGGCGCGCTGGCCGGGACGTAGGTGCGCCCGTGCCAGCTGCGGTCGGGATAGAAGACGACCTCGCCCGGCTCGCCGGCGTCCTCGGCGATTCCCTGGGCGGCGCCGAGGAACTCGGCCCGGAGTCGATCCCCCCAGGCGCCCTCGGGCACCCCGTCGTGCGGCGGCTCGGCGGCGTAGCGGGGCATGAGGCGGCTGGCCGGGGGCATCGGCTCGGAGCTTACCGGCGCTGGGGGGCGCCGGCCCGGGGCCCGCCGCGGCCCGGGCTGGTGGGCGTCCGACCGGGCCCCGAGAGGGGCGGGGGGGGCCGGCGAGCCCGGGGTCGGGGCCCGGGCGGTCAGGTCTCGAGCATCAGCGTGACCGGCCCGTCGTTGACGAGCTCGACCTCCATCCGGGCGCCGAACACCCCCCGGCGGGCGCCGAGGGCCGCGCAGAAGCGCGCGTAGAGGGGCTCGGCGACCGCGGCCGGGGCGGCGGCCACGTAGCTCGGCCGGTTACCGCGCCGCGTGTCGGCGTAGAGGGTGAACTGGCTGACGCAGAGCACGTCCCGGTCGCCGACCGGTTCGTTCATCCGCCCTTCCGGGTCGTCGAAGATCCGCAGGAGCCGGACCCGCTCGGCCAGCCGGTCGGCCCGGTCGGCGTCGTCGTCGTGGGTGACCCCGACCAGGACGAGCAGGCCGGACCCGATCTCCGCCACCCGCCGACCCTCGACCGCGACGCTCGCCCGGGTGA
This sequence comes from Solirubrobacteraceae bacterium, assembly GCA_034664545.1. Classification (GTDB taxonomy): domain Bacteria; phylum Actinomycetota; class Thermoleophilia; order Solirubrobacterales; family Solirubrobacteraceae; genus Palsa-513. The sequence goes on along the minus strand of JAXDHK010000413.1, from coordinate 2,253 downwards.
CGCGCTGGACGAGAGCCCGCATCAGATGAGCAGGCTAGCCGCCAGCCCGCCGGCGAGCACGAGCCCGGTGCTCCATCCGATCGCCGCCGTGGTGAGCGGGAGGTCGAGCCCGTAGGCGTGGGCGACGACCAGCGAGTTGACCGCGGTCGGCATGGCCGACTGGAGACGGTAGGTGTCGGGCACGCCGAGCGCGACCCGCGAGAGGGCCAGGAGCGCCAGCGGGGCGAAGACGAGGCGCAGGCCGAGTGCCGCCCCGAGCGCCCGGCCGCTGGTCCGCGACGCGCTGGCGTGGGCGGCGAGGTTGACCCCGACGGCAAGGAAGCCGAGGGGCAGGAGCGCGAGCACGATCACGTGCGAGACGTCGAGCAGCCACGGCGGGGCGAGCCTCGGGCCGGCGATCAGCCCGCCGACCAGGGCGAGGAGCGGCGGATTGCGCACGGCGAAGGCTCGCGCCCGCTGGGCCGCCCCCTCGCCGGCCCGGGTGCCGAAGGCGGCGCCGACCCCGAAGCCGGCGATCAGCAACGTCGGTCCCGACACGATCTGGTCGTAGAGGACGGCGGTCGGGAGCTGCTGGGTGCCGATCAGGGCGACGGTCAGCGGGAGCCCGAGATAGCCGGTGTTGGCGAGGAGGCCGGCGCCGATCAGGGCTCCGATCTGGGGGCGCTCGAGGCGCAGGATCCGAGCGCCGACGAACCAGCCCGCGAGCCCGGTGAGGACCAGAGAGGCGTAGGCCAGGCCGAGCCCGACGCCGACCTCGGTGGTCAGGCGCAGGTGGGCGACGTTGGCGAAGGTCACCACCGGGAGGAGCACGTAGAGCATCGTCCCGAGCAGCCTTCGGGCAGCCCGCTCGGAGCCGATCCAGCGCCGGCGAGCCGCGATGCCCGTGGCCCCGGCCGCGAGCACGACGAGGATCACGACGATCACTCCGGGCCGCCCGCGCCTCGACCGCCGGGCGCGTCCGCACCCGCCACGGGTCCAGCTCGACCCGGCCTGGTCACGCCTCGCGCAGCTCGGCCGCCGCCCGCTCGGGGGCCACCGAGTTGAGGTGGACGCCGGTCCCGAGCTCGAGCCCGGCTAGGTGCGCCAGCCGGGGCAGGATGTCGATCCGCCAGGAGAAGTGGTCGGCCCCCCGGGGAGCGGTCCGGACCCAGAGGTTGAGCGGGGGGCTCGCGCCGAGGAGCCGGGCGAGCCGGCGCAGGCCGTCGTGGAGGAGCCCGGCCCCGGTCGGTCCGTCGTCCTCGAAGCGGGCCCGCGGGCGGCGGGGGACGAGCATCAGCTGGTAGGGCAGGATCGAGGCGTACGGGGCGAGCAGGACGGCGTCGTCGTCGATCGCGACGACCCGCGCGCGCCGGCGTACCTCCTCCTGGACGAGGTCGGCCTGGAGGTTCTGGCCCATGGTCCGCGTCGCGTAGGCACCGAAGCGCTCGCGCTCCCGGGCGACCGCGGCCGGGACGAAGTCGAGGGCGTAGAGCTGGGCGTGGGTGTGGGGCAGCGAGGCACCGGCCTCGGTCCGCTCGTTGACGATCAGGTGGCGACAGGCCGCCCCGGCGTGGACGCGCATCCGCTCGCGCCAGACCCCGACCGCGGCGGCGACCTGGTCGGCGTCGAGGTCGGCGAGGGAGGTGACGCTGGCCGGGGCGTTGACGATCACCTCGTGGCACCCGGTGGCGGCGATCGCCGTGAACAGGGCCGGGTTCGAGTCGGGCTCGGGCGTCGGGCTCGCCCCATCCAGCGCCGGGTAGCGGTTCGGGACGACGCGCACCGTCCAGCCCGGGCCATCGGGCGGGCCTCCCGCCGGGCGCAGGGCGTAGAGCTCGGGCGGGGTCTGGGCCTCGTGGCCGGGGGCGAACGGATCGCTCCCCGGATCGATCGGCGCCGGGGGATCCGCCCGGAGCTCGCCGCCCGGGCGCTCGTCGCGGGCGGCGGCGAGGATCGCCCGCCGGCCGGACAGCGGGTCGACGCGTACCTCGGGCACGGCCCCTACCCTACCCCCGGGTTCCGGCGACCCGAGCGGCCCTGGCGTCGACGCGGCCGGCCTCCCGATCAGGCCCCGGCGTAGGCCCGGGCGTCGGACTCGAGCTGGCGGAGGTTGAGGTAGGGCCCGGCGTGGGTGTAGGCGAGCCGGCCCGTCCGATCGTAGAACTGGGTCGTCGGGTAGAAGGACCCGGCCCGGAGGGCGAACGCCGTGTGGGCTCCGGGATCCTGGTAGCTCGGGTAGGTGACCGGGAACCCGCGCAGGAAGGTCCTGGCGTT
>JAXDHK010000412.1:0-9500 GCA_034664545.1 Solirubrobacteraceae bacterium | reverse complement strand
ACCAGCGCGATGTGGACCGGGGCGCCCCGGTGCTTGGCCTGCTCGGAGGTGTAGACCATGAGCTGCTGCCAGACGGCCAGGCCGTGCTCGTCGGTCCCGGGGAGCTCGCCCGGCCGGGCGAGGAGGCGACCGTCGCGCTTGCAGACCCGCACCCGTTCGAGCGTGACCAGCGGGCGGCGAAGCAGACCGCCGATCTCGCCCAGCACCCGGCCGATGCGCTCGCCGTCGCCCACGGCGACGATCATCGTCGGTACGTTGGCGTTACGCCCGAAGAAGCGCGCCCGCTCCCGGTCGCCGTGTCTGGTCCCGTCGACCCCGAGCAGCACCGTCGCCCCGGCGATCCCCCGCCGATGCAGCAGGTCGCAGAGCGTCGCGAACGCCGGGGATCCGGAGATCTGCTCCTGGCGTCCCACATAGATCGTCAGCTTCGTGGCTTCGTGGAGGTCCTCGGGCAATGCCGTCGCCCCGATGTCATCGGTCAGCATCCGGGCGCGTTCCAGCGTGATCAGTCCGTGGTGCCTGATCGACTGGACCTCCTCGAGCGCCGCTTCGATCCGGTGCCGTTCATCGACCGCGACCGAGACGATCGGCAGATCCTCGGAGAGCGTCAGCAGCCGGTCGGTGCGCAGATGGTGCTTGAGGCCGAAGCCCTCGGCCCCGCGGAGGAGGACGCTGATCGCCACCTCATGGCGCCCGTAGACGTCGAGCAGGGCGTCGGCGACCAGGCCGTGCTCGGTCCGGTGTCGCTCGCCGAAGTAGGTCGTGAGCTTGAGGCAGTCCTCGTTCACAGACCGGCCCCGAGCCAGCGCCCGAGGGCGACCGCGGCGATGCCGAGCGCGAGGCTGACACCCGCGTTGGCGAAGGCGTTGGCGACCTCCCCCTCCTCGACGAGCCGCTGGGTCTCCAGCATCCAGGTGGAGAAGGTGGTGTAGGAGCCGATCGCCGCGGTGCCGATCAGCACCGCCTCCTCGCCCCGGAGCGCCAGGCCCACCATCAGTCCCAGGAGGACCGCGCCGGTGACGTTCACCGCGAGCGTCCCGTAGGGGAAGTCGCGCCCCGCGCGGGAGGCGACGGAGCCGTCGAGCCGGAACCGCAGGATCGCACCGATCCCCCCGAGGGCCGCGGCGGCGACCCAGGCGACCGGGCTCACGCGATCCGGCGGACGCGGCGGACCGCCGCCGTCGCCACGTGGACGCAGAGGTAGCCGCCGGTGATGCTCGCCCCGGCATAGGCCGCCGCCAGGCCGTACCGGTGGACGTCGAGCATCTTCAGGAGCTCGATCTGGACGGTCGAGAACGTCGTCAGGGCGCCACAGAAGCCGGTGCCGAGGAAGGGCCGGCGATAGGTGGAGAGGGGCAGGCGGTCCTGAAGGCGGGTCACGAAGTACCCGAGGGCGAACGCCCCCGCCAGGTTGATCGCGAACGTCGCCCACGGCCATCCCGGCGCCCCGCCCGAGGTGTGGAGGGTCACCAGGACCCGGAGCACCGCTCCGATCGCGCCGCCGGCGAAGATCGCCGCATACTCGCGTCCGTCGAAACGCAACGCTAGGGGAGGGAGCGGGGGACGGACACGAGCCGCACAGCTTGGCAAAACGCCGGGACGCCCCGGACGCCGGTCGGCGCCGGCGCCGGCCGGCCGGCATCCGACCGCGGTGCGCGCCCGCGGCGTCACGGGCGGGCCGGTCAGGACACCGGGCGGGCGACGTGCCCGACGGCGGCGAGCAGCGCCGGATTGAACGGGCTCCCCTCCTCGGCGACGACGAGGTGGTCGCCGTGGACCTCGAAGGTCCGGGCCCCGAGCGCCGCGGCCAGGGCGCGCTGCTTGGAGGGGGGAACGCTCCGGTCGAGCGTGGTGACCACGACGGCGGCCGGGGAGTCCAGGTCGCCGACCCAGGGCCGGCTGTCGAAGCGCCCGAGCTCCCGTCCGGCCTCGGCGAGGGCGGCCGGGGCCCCGCGCCCGAGCTCGGCGATCACCCACTCCGCCCGGTCGTCGTCGGGGATCCCGCTGACCCGGAGCAGGGCGGTCCAGAAGCCGAAGGGGGACAGGGACACGACGACGCGGACGAGGCCCATCATCCGCCAGAGGCGCTCGAAGTCCCGCCCCCGCCACTCGCGGGTCGTGGCGCAGAGGACGATCCCCCGGAGCAGGTGTGGATGGCGGCGGGCGAGGAGCTGGGCGATCGGGCCTCCCATCGAATAGCCGACGGCGATCGCCGGAGCCGCGTCGAGGGCCGTGATCATCGCCGCCGCGTCGTCGGCGCAGTCGTCGAGGCGGAACTTCTCCAGTGAGCGCAGCCCCCGGCCGTGGCCACGGTGGTCGAGCGCGAGCACCCGGTAGCCGGCGTCGATCAGCGGCTGGTAGGCGCCCGCCCAGTTGATGTCGGCGCTGACCATCCAGCCGTGAAGGAGGACGACGGCGGGGCCCGGGCCGCCGGAGTCCCGGACGAAGAGCTCCCCCCGACCGGCGACGCCGACCACCCGGCCCGGCGGAAGCGCGGGACCGGCGCTCGCTCCCGGGGTCCGGTGCCGGGGTCGCCGCCCGGAGACCAGGGCCCGGAGGAGCAGGCGCCCGATCGGCGGGATCTCAGGGTCGTCGCCCGGGAGGGGGCGAGGCCGGCCGGGGGGCGGGGTCGGTGGCTCGGGCGTCAGGAGGCGGCCAGCTCGGCAGCCGCGGCCTCGGCGGCCCGGAGCTGGCCCTCGACGAGGTCGAGGCCCGAATCCCAGAAGCCGGGGTCGGCGAGGTCGATCCCGACCATGGCTCCGAGCTCGTGGGGGCTCCGGGAGCCGCCGGCGGCGAGCAGGGACAGGTAGCTCTCGGCGAAGCCGTCGCCCTGCTCGACGTAGCGCTGGTAGACCGAGAGGGCGAGGAGCTGGCCGTAGGCGTAGGCGTAGACGTAGCCGGGGGTGCTGATGAAGTGGGGGACGTACGACCACCAGCTCCGGTAGCCCTCGGTCAGCTCGACCGCGTCGCCCAGGAGCTCGGACTGGCTCTCGGTCCAGAGCTCGGCGAAGCGCTCGGCGGCGAGCTCGCCCCGCTCCCGGCGCTCGGTGTGGACGAGGCTCTCGAACCGGTTCATGGCGACCTGGCGGAAGACGGTCGCGATGGCGCCCTCGATGTCCTCGGCCAGGAGGGCGAGGCGGGAGGCCGGGCTCGGCGCCGCCTCGAGCAGCCGTCCGAAGGTCAGGGCCTCGCCGAACACCGAGGCGGTCTCGGCGAGGGTCAGCGGGGTGTGCTGGTGGAAGACGCCCTGCTCGGCGGCCAGAGCGGCGTGGACCCCGTGGCCGAGCTCGTGGGCGAGGGTCAGCACGTCGCGCCGGCGGCCGGTGTAGTTGAGCATCACGTAGGGGTGGACCGACGGGACGGTGTAGGCGCAGAACGCGCCTCCGCGCTTCCCGGCCTTCGGCGGGGCGTCGATCCAGTGCTCGGCGAAGAAGCGCCCGGCGAGGTCGCCGAGGCGGGGGGAGAACGCGCTGTAGGCGTCGAGGACGAGCTCGCTCGCCTCCGGCCAGTCGACCCGGACGTCCTCGGTCGAGACCGGGGCATACCGGTCGTAGTCGACGACCTGGTCGATCCCGAGGAGCTCGCCCTTGAGCCGGTACCACCGGCGGGGGAGCTCGTAGCGGCCGCGGACCGCCTCGATCAGCGCGGCGACCGACTCGTCGCTCGCCTCGTTCGACAGGTTGCGGCTGGCCAGCCAGTGGGGGTAGGACCGGAGCCGGTCGTCGGTCGCCTTGTCGGCGAGCAGCGTGTTAAAGACGAAGGCCCGGGTCCGGAGTCCCGGCTCGAGGGCCCGGGTGACCGCCTCGGCCGACTCCCGCCGGACGTCCCGGTCCGGGGACGCCAGGCGGCTGAGGGCCTCGTCGAGGGTCACCGTCTCCTCGAGCTCGACCTCGATCGACGCGGTCAGGTCCTCGAACAGGCGCCCCCAGGCGTTGCGCCCGGTGAGGGCCTTCTCGGAGAAGATCCGCTCCTCGGGCTCGGTCAGCAGGTGCGGGCGGTAGCGCCGGGCGTTGCGCAGGTAGTGGCGGCAGAAGTCGAGGCCCTCACCGCCGAGGAGCTCGTCGACCCGGGCGTCGTCCAGGGCCGCCCAGTCGAGCTCGAAGAAGAGCAGCGTCGTCTCGAGCGCGGTCCCCCGCTCCTCGACCCGCTGCATCAGGGCCCCCCGGCTCGGGTCGGCGGTGTCGGTGCAGTAGCGCAGCTGGGCGTAGGAGCCCGCCCGGCCGACCAGCTCCTGGATGGTGGCGAGCTCGAGCATCGCCTCGCGCAGGCCCCCGGAGTCGATGCCGGTCAGCGCTCCCCGAAAGCGGGCGGCGAACCGATCGGCCCGGTCGGTCGCCTCGTCGAGCGCGGCGTCGACGCCGGCCTCGCCCGCGACCAGGTCATCGAGGTCCCAGACGACCTCCTCGAGCGCGGCGGGCGGGTTCATCAAGGCAGGAGCTTATCCGGCTTGGCCGGCGAGTCCACGTCCGCCGGGGCCGGGTGATTGGCCTCGACGATGCCCCGGATCAGCCGCCCGGCGGGGAGCTCGGGAAAATCCATGACGAGCGTCCCGAGACGCCGCGGCCGACCGTGGGCTGAGAGGTAGTCGAGGAGCCGCTGGTTGATCCCCGGGACGAACCGCATTCCGGCGGCGATCGCCCGGGGGTGGACGAAGTCGCCGGTGCCGCTCGCAAACGTCAGGTCCCAGCTTCCGGAGGCCTCCGCGGCCGCGTCGAGATGCCGGGCCACGGCCGCCCACTTGGCGTTCATCTGCGCGGGCAGGGGTCCGGGGACCTCCCACTCGTCCTCGACGTCGAGGATCCCGTGGGGGGTGGCGATCCGGAAGGTGGCCCGGCTGGGCCAGAGCTCGGGCGGAGCCGGGATCCCGACGCCCGGGCCGGCGAACCGCCGCAGGACGACGATCCTCGCGCGTGCGGCCGCGAGGTCGGGGAGCCAGGGGCCGGGGTGAAAGGTCCGGGGATGGCGGGCGACCAGCCGCTCGAAGTCCCGGGCGAACCCGGCCGGGTCGACCCGATCCTCCTGCTTGATCGACATGATCACGCTCTCCCCGGGGTGCCGGGCGAGGAACCCGCGCACCGGGTCGAGGATGTCGGCCTCGAACTCGGCCCGCTCGTCGACGCGGCCGTGGTAGGCCCGGAACACGCCGGCCACGTCCCGGAGGCGGATGTCCAGGAAGCGGATGCCGGCGTCCAGCTGGGCCGGCACGTCCATCGTCTGGGTCCGCGACCGAAGGCGGCCGTGCCGGGCCGCGCTGTCGTGGGTTCCGGGGATGGCGAGCTCGGACAGGGGGCGCCGGCCGTCGACGGCGGCCATCCAGTCGGGGAGGGCGAGGGGATGGGGACGCGGACCCACGCCGGGAAGTCTCAGTGTTTTCTCAGCGATCTGCGACCGAGGGCTCAGGCGGGGGCGGGATCTTGACGGGCTCGGCTCCAGCAAGCGAAAGGAATCACGCATGGGGATGAAGGCAAGACGATCGGTCATCGCGATCGTCGGACTCGCGGGTCTCGGCATCGGGGCCGTGGGGTTGGCCGACGCCGCATCGACCGCCACGCACAAGGGCGTCCGCCACGCCGGGGTCGGCCCGGGCATGGCCGGCAACCCGGCCGAGGCGGTCCTCACCGGGTCGGCGCTCCAGTCGGCGTCGGGCGCGGCGACGGCCGCCGTCCCGGGCGGGACGGTCGAGCGGGCCTCGGCCGAGGATCCGAAGGATGCGTCGGGTGCCGCGTACGAGGTGCATGTCCGCAAGACCGACGGGACCCAGGTCGAGGTGCTCGAGAACGCGAGCTTCAAGGTGCTCTCGGTCACCGCCGGGCACCGCGGAGGCCATCCGGGCGGAGGACCCGACCGACGGGGCGGCAACCCGAACGAGGCCCCGCTGACCGGCGCGACCCTGAAGTCGGCCACCGACGCCGCGGTCGCCGCCGTACCGGGGGGTACGGTGCGGGGAGCCTCGGCCGAGGACAAGAACGACAAGTCGGGGGCCGCCTACGAGGTCCACGTGACCAAGACCGACGGGACCGACGTCGTGGTCCTCGAGGACGGCGCGTTCAAGGTCCTGTCGGTGACCGCCGACCCCCACCCCGGGGGCGGGCCGGGTGGCCCGGGCCATGGGTTTGGCCGCGGCGGTCCGGGTGGGCCGGACGGCGTTCACTAGCCGAGGGATGCGCCCGGGTCCCGGCTTCGGCCCTCGCCGGGCCGGGCGCGCCCCTCAGGAGATCCCCAGCTTCCGCATACGTAGTCCTCACGCGCCGGGGAGAGACTGAGTCGATGACCATCGCGGCCGCAGCGGCGAACGGGCACCTCTTCTGGATCACGAGCCGGGCCGCCGGAACGGCGGCGCTCGTGCTGTCGAGCGTCTCCGTGGGCGTCGGCCTCCTCATGGGCGGGAAGCTCCTCCGGCGGCGGACGGCCGACCTGCGGATCGCCCACGAGGCGCTCTCCCTCGCCACCCTCCTCGCGATCGCCGTCCACGGCGCCGCCCTCCTCGGCGACGGCTACCTGCGGCCGAGCGTGCTCGACGTGACCGTGCCCTTCGCCACCGGATACAAGACGGTCTGGACGACGATCGGCATCCTGGCCGGCTGGTCGCTCGTGCTCCTCGGCCTCTCCTTCTACGCCCGGGCGCGGATCGGCCAGGCCCGGTGGCGCTCGCTCCACCGCTTCACCGCGCTGGCCTGGGCCCTCGGCGTCGTTCACTCCCTGGGCGAGGGAACCGACGCCGGCCAGACCTGGTTCCTCGGGATGACGGCCGCGGTGGTCGTCCCGGCGCTACTCCTGCTCGCCCGCCGGATGTGGCCGGCCCCCGCCCCCCCGGCGGTCGCGCCGCGGCCGGTGCGGACCGACGCGCTGAGGTGAGGCCGGCTCTCGAGCATCCCGGCGCCGCCGGCGAGCCGCGGCCGCGTGCGACGCCTTGGATCCGCGAGCTGCCGCATGGCCCGGGCGTGGAGCCAGAGGGCCAGGACCCGAGCACGAAGGTCGCCCCCAGCGAGACGAAGAGCGCGTCGACGCTGCGCAGGACGTAGTCCTGTGTGCTTCTTGTCACACCGCGAGAAGTCTCACTTTGACCACACGACGGCGGTCAGTCCGCACTCCCGACGCCGGCGGCGGGCGTCGCCGGCTCATGGCCGTCCGCCGGGAGGGGCAGGACCGGGAGGCGGACGACGAACGAGGCGCCCCCGCCCGGCGCGTTGGCCGCCGTGACCCGGCCGCCGTGGGCGGCGACGATCGACGCGACGATCGACAGGCCGAGCCCGGCGCCGGCCTTACCCCGGCCCCGCCCGGGATCCGCTCGCCAGAAACGCTCGAAGATCGCCTCGGTCGCCTCGGGGGGGAGCCCCGGGCCGTGATCCCTGACCTCGACCGTCGCCTCCTCGCCGTCGCTGCCCACGGTCACCTCGATCGGGGTGCCCGCCGGGGTGTGGACGACGGCGTTGCGCATCAGGTTGGCGATCACCTGGCGCAGGTGGTGGGGGTCGCCGTCGACCAGGGCCGGCGTGTCGGCGGTCAGCGAGATCGGACGATCGGCGGCGATGGCCAGGGCGTCGCCGACGGCGTCGCGGGCCAGCTCGCTCAGGTCGACCCGGCCCCGCCGGAGCTCGGGAAGCTCGTCGAGCCGGGCCAGGGTCAGGAGATCCTCGACGAGAACCCCCATCCGAGCCGACTCGGCCTCGATCCGGGACATGGCCTTGGCCGTGTCCTCGGGACTCGAGACGGCCCCGATCCGAAACAGCTCGGCGTACCCGCGGATCGAGGCCAGGGGCGTGCGCAGCTCGTGGGAGGCGTCGGCCAGGAACCGCCGGAGGCGCTCGGCGCTCGCCTCCCGCTCGGAGAACGCCTTCTCGATCTGATGGAGCATCGCGTTCAGCGCCAGCCCGAGCCGCCCGACCTCGGTCCCCGGCGCCCCGGGGTCGACCCGACGTGAGAGGTCGCCGGCGGCGATGGCATCCGCGGTCTCGCCCATCCGGTCGAGCGGTCGCAGGCCGAGGCGGATCATCCACCAGGCCAGGGCGATCAGGGCGACGAGCACGCCGCCCCCGACCAGGCCCTCGATCTCGAGCAGGCTCTGGAGGGTCTGGTCGATCTCACCCATCGGGATGGCGATCACCGTCGTCCCCGGCTGGTCGCGGGTCGCCACCGAGAGGACCCGGTAGTGGAGCCCCGACTGCCCGACCGACCCGACGGTTATCGGATGGTTCTCGGGGATCGTCGCCGGGAGCTTGGGCGCGGCGGTCAACGTCGGCCCCCCGTAGGTATGGGGGGTGCCGACGACGTGCCCGGCGGCGTCCCGGCGCTCGGTGTAGGTGCTCGGCGGGAGCGACGGCGGCGGTCCGCCCCCGCGGCCGAAGTCGCCGGCTCCGCCGTGATCGAACGGCAGCCGCCCGGGGGCCGGCCCCGCGGATCCCGGGCCGGAGACGTTGGCCCCGAGACCGTCGAGATCGCGCGACACGAGGCCGGTCGCCGCCTGGGCCTCCTGGTCGACCCGCTTGAGCAGGAACGACCGCTGCTCGGCGTAGGTCACGGCGCCGACCGTGGCCAGGCCCACGGCGACGAGCCCGACCAGCCCGACGAGGAGCCGCGCCCGGAGGGACATGGCTAGGTCCGGGGTGCCCGCAGGGTGTAGCCCACTCCGCGCACGGTGTGGATCAGGGGCGGGCTCTCGGCGTCGATCTTCTTGCGCAGGTAGCTGATGTAGGTCTCGAGCACCCGGGCGTCACCCCCGAAGTCGTACTCCCAGACATGATCGAGAAGCTGCGACCGGGTCAGCACGCGCCGGCCGTTGAGCATCAGGTAGCGCAGCAGCCGGTACTCGGTCGCCGTCAGCTCGATCGGTCGCCCGGCCCGGCTGACCTCGCGGGTGTCCTCGTCGAGCTCGAGGTCCTCGAACACCAGGCGATTCGAGTCCTGGTCGGCCAGGCCGCTCCGGCGGAGGATGGTCCGGATCCGGGCCACCAGCTCCTCGAGGCTGAACGGCTTGGTCACGTAGTCGTCGCCCCCGATGGTCAACCCCCGGACCTTGTCCTCGGTGGCGTCCCGGGCGGTGAGGAAGATGATCGGGACGTCGATCCGCTTGGCCGACATGCGCTCGGCGACGTCGAAGCCCTCCATGTCGGGCAGCATGATGTCGAGGACGACCAGATGGGGTCGGAAGTCGGCCACCTGGGCGAGGGCCTCGGCGCCGCTTGCGGCCGCCGCCACGACGAAGCCCTGGAAGCGGAGGGCCATCGAGATGACGTCCACGATGTTGGGCTCGTCGTCGACGACCAGGACCCGCAGGGCGTTGGGTTCCGGATCGGCCATGAGGGCATTCTCCCCCCACAAGCTGTGGATCGCCTGAGCGTCCCGCTCAGGCTTCTCTCAGCATTCCGTCAGGGGCTTCTCACGTTCGATCGGCATCCTCGTTGCCTTGGTGGACCCCAACCCGGACATCCGCACGGCCGGCCTCGAAGTCGCCCCCGCTCCGGCGCCGGTCGACCCCGCGGCGATCGTCCGCCACCGGCTCG
>JAXDHK010000411.1:0-7773 GCA_034664545.1 Solirubrobacteraceae bacterium | reverse complement strand
ACGACGCCCGGATGCGGATGTGCGACCTCGCCTCCTGCGTCCTGCTCAGCCGCAGCGGCCTGACCCGGCTGATCGACCGCCTGGAGCGCGAGGGCCTCGTCGCCCGGCACAGCTGCGAGCAGGACGCCCGGGGCGCCTACGCCCGGCTAACCGAGGCCGGCCACGCCAAGCTCGCCGCCGTCCGGCCGACCCACCTGGCCGGGGTCCGCCGCCACTTCCTGGTCCACTTCGAAGCGGCCGAGCTCGACGTGCTGGCCGGTTACTGGGAGCGGGTCTCGCCCGGTTCGGCCGCGCCCGGCGCGGGTTGCGGCGGCTGATCGACGACCGGTGACCCGGCGGCGGCCGGGGGAGCCGCCCCGAGGTCGGGTCGGGCGTGTCCGCGCCTGCGGTGCCAGATCAAGAGGCCGACGAGGACGACCCCGACGGCGATGCCCCCGTAGAGGCCGACCTTGGTGATGATTCCCTCGACGGCGCTCCCACCCAGGTAGGCGAGGAGGCCGACCGAGGTCGCCCAGCCGATGCCCCCGGCCGCGTTCCACACGAAGAACGTCCGCCAGGGCATCTCGCTGGCCCCGGCCAGCCAGGCCGCCCAGACCCGCAGGCCGGCGAGCCACCGGCCGAAGAACACCGCCTTGGCTCCGTGCTTGGCGAAGAACGGGTCGCCGATCTCGAGCATCTGGCGGCGCTGGCGCTCGAAGCGCCCGGGCTTCTCCAGGAGGGCCCGGCCCCCCCGGCGCCCGATCTCGAAGCCGATGTTGTCGCCGATGATCGCCGCGGCCGCCGCGATGACGATCACCAGCTCGATCGACAGCTTCCCGTTGCTCGCCGCCAGGCCCGAGACGATGATCGCGGTCTCCCCGGGGACGGGGATGCCCATCGACTCGACCATGACCAGCCCGAACAGGACCGGGTAGCCGAGGTTCGCGGGGATGTTGATCAGGAGGGCGAGCATCACGCCTGCGCCGGGCCGCCGCAGCGGCGGGCTCTAGGATCCCGCGGTGCCCGCCCTGCGCATTATCGCTCGCGATCCCGGGTCGCAGGCCCGCGCCGGGATCCTGGCCACGGCGCACGGCCCGGTCCGCACCCCGGCGTTCGTCCCCCTGGCGACCAAGGCCAGCGTCCGCGGGCTGAGCGCCGACGAGGTCGCCGGGCTGGGCTACGACATGATCCTCGGCAACACCTTTCACCTCCACCTCAGCCCCGGTGAGGAGCTGATCGCCCGGCGCGGCGGCCTCCACCGCTTCATGGGCTGGGACCGTCCGATCATGACCGACTCCGGCGGCTTCCAGGTCTTCTCGATGGGCCACGGGGCGGTCGCCGACGAGATCAAGGGACGCCGGCCGCCGGCCCGGAAGGGGGGGTCCGGGTCCGGGTCGGGGGCGATCCTGTCGATCGAGGAGGACGGCGTGCGCTTTCGCTCCTACCGCGACGGCGGGGACCGGTTCATGGGCCCGGAGACCTCGGTCGCCATCCAGGCGGCGCTGGGAGCCGACGTCGTCCTCGCCTTCGACGAGTGCACGCCGTTCAACGTCGATCGGGACTACACGGCCCGGTCGACCGAGCGGACCCACCGGTGGCTCGACCGGTGCCTCGCCTGGCGGGCCGAGCACTCGGCCGACGACGGATCGCTCTTCTACGCGATCTCCCAGGGCGGCGTCTACGAGGACCTCCGCCGGGCCTCGACCGAGGCGGTGGCCGCCCGGACGTGCGACGGGGTGGCGATCGGGGGTTCGCTCGGGTCGTGCAAGGAGCAGATGTACGAGGTCGTCGCCTGGAGCACGCAGGAGCTCGACCGGGTGGCGGCCGACCGACCCCGCCACCTGCTGGGGATCGGCGACGTCGACGATCTGATCCGGGGCGTCGAGCTCGGGATCGACACCTTCGACTGCGCCATGCCGACCCGCCTGGCCCGCCACGGCGTCGCCCTGGTCCCCGCGCCGCACGACGGCTGGCGGGTCGCCCTCGACCGGCCGCCCTGGCGGGAGTCCGACGACCCGCTCCTCCCCGGCTGTCCCTGCCCGGCGTGCTCGACCGGGCTCTCCCGGGCCTACCTCCACTACCTGGCCCGCAACCGGGACCTGACCGGAGCCCGCCTGCTCACGCTCCACAACCTGACCTTCCTGGCCCGGCTGATGGCCGACCTCCGGGAGGCGGTGGTCGCCGGGACGCTGGCCGCGACGGCGGCCGGGCTCCGGGCCGGGGCGACCCCCGGGGCGGCCCAGTCCTGACCCGAGGCCCGGCGACGGAGCGGCCCTGGATCGTCCGGGGCGGCGAGCCCGGCGGGCTCGGCGCGACTCGGCCCCGGCGGGCTCGGCGCTACTGGGCCCCGGCGGGCTCGGCGCTACTGGGCCCCGGCGGGCTCGGCGCGACTCGGCCCCGGCGGGCTCGGCGCTACTGGGTGTTCTGGTCGATCAGGTTCTTCAGGTCCTGGACGGTGCTCGGGACGTCGCGCTTGGACACCGTCGTCACGTGTACCGTCCGGTTCGAGCCCCCGCTCCCGCCGGCGAGGATGATCGCGGCGATCAGGGCGCCGGCGAGCACGAGCGCCGCGAGGACGGCGAGCATCCGGCCGCGGGGCCGGGGCGGGGGGGCCGGGGGCGGCGCGGCGGCCGGGGCCCGTCGGGGTGGCCCGGGGCGGGGCTGACGCTGGGCGGGGACGACCGGCGGGGGCGTGCCGGCCACCACCTGGGTCGACGATTCGTCCTCCCCCATCACCGTCGTCGCCGACGTCGCCGCGCGCTCGTCGGCGGCCACCGACTGGGGGGTGGGGGTGTGCCCGGGCGGGATCCGGTTGGCTCCGTGCTCGAGGGCGTGCGCCATCTCGAGGGCGGTGTCGTAGCGCTCGCGCGGGTCGAGGCGCAGGGCGATGGCCACGGCCTCGGCCAGCTCCGGGGTGACGCCGGCGACGAGTTCGTCCAGCCGGGGCGGGCGCTCCTGCTGCTGCTTGAGGGCGAGCTCGGTCAGCGACCCCCCCTCGTAGGGCAGACGGCCGGCCAGGAGCTGATAGGTGACGACGCCGAGCGCGTAGATGTCGGCCGCCGGGCCGGCCTCCTCCCCGCGCCCCTGCTCGGGGGCGAGGTAGGCGGCGGTCCCGAGCACCGAGCCGGTCTGGGTGATGCTCACCTGCTCGGTGGCCTTGGCGATCCCGAAGTCGGCCAGCTTGACCTGCCCGTCGTTGCCCCGGAGAAGGTTGCCCGGCTTGACGTCGCGATGGATGACGCCCTTGCGGTGGGCGTAGTCGAGCCCCTCGCAGCTGCCCAGGACGATCGCCAGGGTCTCCTCGACGTCGAGCCAGCCGCGCTCCCGGACGATCTCGGCACACGACTGCCCCTCGATGTACTCCATGACGATGTAGTGCTGGGCGGTCCGCTGGTCGAGGCCCGAGTCGAAGACCTGGACGATGTTGGGGTGGATCAGGCGGGCGGCGGCCATCGCCTCGCGCTGGAAGCGCGATACGAACGTCGGGTCCTCGGCGAGGTGCTCGGCCAGCAGCTTCACGGCGACGTAGCGCTCGAGGCGCGTGTCGAAGGCCAGCTGGACCGTCGACATCCCGCCCGAGCCCAGCCGCCGCTCGATGCGATAGCGGCCGGCGATCTCAGGCAGGCTCAATTGCCACCGCCCTGGCCCGAGGTTCCCCCGGCGGCGCCGGCCCCTCCGGTCGCGCCGCCGCCCGGCCTGATCTGCCCCGTCTGGTCGTTCGGCGCGGGTGTGCCCCCGCCGTTGTCCGGGATCGGGCCGTTCGTGGTGCCCGAGGTCGTGCTCGGCGTGGTGTCGGTCGACGTCGTGTCGGTCGGCGTCGTGTCGGTCGGGGTCGTGGTGGTCTGGGTGGTCGGGGTGGAGGGCGTCGTCGGGGCCGTGTTCGTGCTCGTGGTCGGTGTCGTCGGCGTGGTCGGGGCCGTGCTGGTGGGGGTGGTCGGCGTGGTGGTCGTGGTCTGCGACTTGCAGTCGGTGTGGGCGCGGTAGGAGAGCGTCCCGATCCCGCTGTGGAGGGCGCTCGACAGGCGGGGGTCGAGCGTCGACGGGAGGGCGTCCAGATCCCGGCGGGCCTGGGCGACCGCGTCGGTAAGGCCCTGGTCGCAGCTCCCGCCGGCCACGGCGGACGCCACGGCGTCGAAGTCGCTCTTCAGCTGGTTGGCGCTCCCCCCGGGGATCAGGTGGGAGTTCGTGCCTCCGCAGCCGACGAGCAGCGCCGCCCCGACGCCCAACACGCCGGCGAGCCCGAGGCCGAGGGGCCGGCCGGGGGGCCGGATCACTGCCCGTACTCCAGGCGCTCGGCCAGCGAGTCGGGCAGGCGGGCCGCCCGGATGGCGGCGGCGGCGCCCTCGATGTTGTACTCGGTGCGCCGGAAGGTGGCCGTCCAGGCGGCGGTGTCCAGCATCATCCATGCCGCCCGGGGGTCCCCGTCCCGGGGCTGGCCGACGCTGCCGGGGTTGAGGATCCACTCCCCCCGGGAGATGTCGAGCTCGCTGTCGGCCCGGCGGGGCTCCCCGGTCGCCGGGAGGCCCTCCGGCCGGTCGAAGGAGAGCGCGACGTGGGAGTGGCCGACCAGGCAGACCCGATGGTCCTGCTCGTCGAGGCAGAGCTCGGCGAGCAGCGCCGAGAGCACGTACTCCCAGATCGGGTCGCGCGGGCTCGCGTGGTAGAGGCCGATCCCGTCCTCGGCGCCCTGGGGGCGCAGCGAGGCGAGGAACTCGAGGTTGTCGGTGGCCATCACCTCCTGGGTCCACCGGGCGGCGAGCCCGGCGCCCCGCGAGAACTCGTCGAGCGGGATCTCACCGATGACCGCGAGGTCGTGGTTTCCGGCCAGGCAGACGTCGGTGTTCGAGCGGGCGAGCTCGACGCAGGCGTCCGGATCGGCCCCGTAGCCGACGAGGTCGCCGAGGCACCAGATCTCGTGTGCCTGGTGTCCGGCCACGTCGGCCAGCACAGCCTCGAAGGCCTGCCGGTTGCCGTGGATGTCAGAGAGAATCGCGACCTTCATCTAAGCCCCGGGACCTGGCGCCGGCACCCCGACCCGCAGTCTTGCACCGTTCTGGCTCGGGCGTCAGGAGAACTCGGACTACGCTCCTCGTCATGGCGGATTCCCGGGACGGCCGAGGCTGGCTCACAGCGGTCGGCCTCGCCGTCGCCGCGGCCGAGGCGGCGACCGCGGTGCTCCGACCGCGCCCCGTCCCGGTGGCGGCGAGGCCCGTCGCCGTCCTGGATCACTTCACGGCCGCCGAGCTCGACCGGGCTCGCCGCTTCGGCCGCCCGCAGCTCGGCCTCGCCGGGCTGGCGGCGCTGATCGACGCGGGCGTCCTGGCCTGGCTCGCCCGCCGTCGACCCCGAAGCGGGGAGGAGCCGGCCCGGCCGGCGGAGCCGGCGGACCCGATCCGCCGGCAGGTGGCGGCCGCGGCGGTGACCGGGGCCGGGCTCTCGGCCGGACTCACCGTCGCCGGCCTCCCGGTGTCGGCGCTGATGCGCAAGCGCGCGCTCGACGCCGGCCTGGCGACCCAGTCCTGGCGAGGATGGGCCGTCGACGTGGTCAAGAGCACGGCGATCGGCGCGGTTCTCGCCGGCGCCGGAGCCGGCCTGGCCCGGGTGCTGATCGGAAGGTGGGGCGAGCGGTGGTGGCTGCCCGGCGGGGTCGCGGTCTCCGGGGTGGCGGCCGGGATGACGTTCGCCGGCCCGGTCCTCCTCGACCCGGTCTTCAACCGCTTCACCCCGCTGGCGGACGCCGACGTCCGGGACGACCTCCTGGCCCTGGCCCACCGGGCCGGTGTGAGTGTCGAGAACGTCTACCAAGTCGACGCGAGCCGGCGGACGACGGCGGCCAACGCCTACGTCAACGGGCTCGGCGCGACGCGGCGGGTCGTGCTCTTCGACACCCTGCTCGAACGCTTCAGCCGGGAGGAGACCCGCCTGGTGGTCGCTCATGAGCTGGCCCACGTCCGCCACCGCGACGTCCCCCGGACCCTCGTCCACCTCGGCCTGATCGCCCCGGCGGGCCTGCGTGCGGCCGACCGGGTGGCCTGGCGGATCGATCGGGCCGGCGGGGCCGGGCCGGTGAGCCTCCCCGCGTTGACGCTCGCCCTCGGGCTGGTCGGGGCGTGTCTCGGGCCGAGCACCAACCGGCTCTCCCGGGCGGTCGAGCGCCGGGCCGACCGGTTTGCGCTCGAGCTGACCGACGCCCCGGAGGCGTTCACGTCGTTCGAGCGGCGGATCGTCCTGGCCAACCTCGCCGATCCCGATCCGCCCCGCTGGCTGACGGCGCTCCTGGCCAGCCACCCGCCGGCCGTCGAGCGCATGGGGATCGCCCAGGCCTACGCGGCCGGACAGCGGGAGGAGCATGTCGCTCAAGCCGGCGCTCGGCGGGGCGCCGGGCGCCCTACTCGGGGTTGGACCCGCCGTACTCCGGCAGGTTCTTGATGCCCTCGCGGGCCTTCCAGCGGGAGTAGTTGTCCTCCATCGCGTCGATCAGCTCGCGCATGAAGCGGGGCGAGATGTTGACGCGGGAGACGACGACCCCGGGGATCTCGCCGGCCTCGACCTCATGGTCGACGCGGGCGAAGGTGACCGTGAACTCGTAATCGGAGTGACTGACGTTGGCGAAGTTCGAGTAGACGCCGGCCATGATCTCGGGCGAGAGGTGGATGTTGATGTGGCGATCCTCGCCCTGGTTCTCCTCGGCCATGTGGGTCTAGTATCGCATCGTGCGGTGCCTCGTGGTCTCGGTCGGTCGACTGCGCCCGCCGTATGCCGATGACGTCGCCCATTACACGAAGCTGCTCTCGCGGTACACACGGCTCGAGCTGCTCGAGCTCCGGGAGTCGGGGCGCGTCCCCGGGCGCCTCCCGCCGACGGCGTTCACCTCGGTGCTGGCCGCCGACGGACGCAGCTACGACTCTCCGGGGTTCGCCGGCTTCGTCGAGGAGCGGCGGGCCTCGGGACGGGACCTGGCGTTCGTCATCGGCGGGGTCCACGGGATCGAGCTCGAACGTCCCGACCACCGGCTCTCGCTCGGCCCGATGACGCTCCCCCACCAACTGGCCCGGGTGGTCCTGCTCGAGCAGCTCTACCGAGCGCACAAGATCATCGCCGGCGAGCCCTACCACCACTGATGAGCACGACGTCGGGACCCGAGCGCAACGCCCGGGACGGCGCCGAGCGGCCGCGGGGCGGGGGAGGCGTGGCGCCGATGGGCTACAACCGGGCCGAGCTGATCCAGTTCGCCCGGCGGATGACCATGCTCGGGGCGGTGATCGTCGCCGTGCTCGCCGCCGGGGCCGGGGGACTGGTGCTGAGCGAGCACGTCACCGCGTGGTTCGCGTTCCAGTGGGCGCTCGACACCGTGGCCACCGTCGGGTCGTTCGCGCGTCCGCAGAGCACCGAGGGACAGATCGTCCGGGTCCTCCTGATCGTCTTCGGCGTCGGTACGCTCTTCTACGCGCTGGTTACCGTCACCGAGTTCTTCGTCGCCGGGCATCTCGGCGAGCTCTTCGAGGCGCGACGGGCGCAGAAGATGATCGACTCCCTCTCCGACCACTACATCGTCTGCGGCTTCGGCCGGGTCGGCCGGCAGGTGGCCCGGGACCTGCGGGCGGCGCAGGGCAAGTACGTGGTGATCGACGACAACCCGGCCAACCGGGAGCTCGCTAGGGGCGTCGGGGTCCGCTTCATCGAGGGCGACGCCGCCGACGACGACGCGCTGCGCCGGGCGGGGATCGAGCGGGCCCGGGCGATCATCGCCTGTGCCGACTCGGATGCGACGAACATCTTCATCACCCTCACGGC
>JAXDHK010000410.1:0-4408 GCA_034664545.1 Solirubrobacteraceae bacterium | reverse complement strand
CACCGGGCGCCCGGCTATCCTCTGGCGGTGGCGAGCGCTCCCTCGACGGCGACCCTTGACTCCGACCCCTACGGCCCGGCCGGCCGGTCGGCCTGGCTCGACGTCGACTGGGTCGAGCACCAGCGCTGGCTGAAGCTCGACGACCGCTGGGTCAACGTCATCGACATCGGCGAGGGTCCCCCGGTCGTCTTCCTCCACGGGCTGTCGGGCTGCTGGCAGAACTGGCTCGAGAACCTCCCGTACTTCGCGCGCGACCACCGGGTGATCGCCTTCGACCTCCCCGGCTTCGGCGAGTCCGAGATGCCCCGGGAGCCGATCTCGGTCACCGGCTACGCCCGGACGGTCGCCTCGGTCCTCGACGCCCTCGAGATCGACGCGGCGACCATCGTCGGCAACTCGATGGGCGGGTTCGTCGCCGCCGAGCTCGCGATCCGGCTTCCCGGCCGCGTCCACCGGCTCTGTCTCGTCTCGGCGGCCGGGCTGAGCATGGAGTACATCCGCTC
Source organism: Solirubrobacteraceae bacterium (assembly GCA_034664545.1). Classification (GTDB taxonomy): domain Bacteria; phylum Actinomycetota; class Thermoleophilia; order Solirubrobacterales; family Solirubrobacteraceae; genus Palsa-513. Next base: position 3,905 of record JAXDHK010000410.1, on the reverse strand, counting down.
CGAGCGCCAGCGCGGTTGGCGCCAGCGACTCGAGAACATCCTCTTCTTCTCGCTCGCCTACCTGGCCGTCCGCACGGACATCGTCGTCCGCCGGCCGCGCCTGCGCCAGCTGCTCCTGAGCCTCGTCACCGCCCATCCCGAGCGCCTCCCGAGCGCCCTGCTCGCCGAGCAGGTCCACAACTCGGGCAAGCCCCCGGGCTTCGACGCCGCGCTCGAGGCGATGACCCGGTATCCGATCCGCGACCGCCTCGGCGAGATCGCCGCCCCCACGCTGATCGTCTGGGGGGCCGACGACCGCCTCGTCCCGGTCGGGGACGCGACCGAGTTCGAGTGGCTGATCCCCGAGGCGCGGAAGCTCCTCTACCCGGACACCGGCCACATGGTGATGCTCGAGCGCCCCGGTCGCTTCAACGCCGACCTCCGCGCCTTCCTCGACGAGACCTTCGCCCCCCCGCTCGCCCGGGCCTGGGCCCACCTGCCCCAATAGGCGGCCGGGCCGCCCCCGCCGACCCCGGGCCGAGGGACGCGGGAAACGGGTGCTCTAGGCTCCAGCGATGACCCAGGCCATCCGCCGAATCCTCAAGCCCGAGCTCGGCGGGAGCGTGCCCAGCGGACTCGAGGCCCTGACCGAGGACGAGCTGACCGCGTTCGCCGGCGTCGTCCGGGGGGCCCGGCGGCGCCAGTCGCAGGAGCTCGAAGCCGCGGTCGAGCAGGCCCTCGACATCGTCCCGCGCCTCCTGCGCGGGACGATCCGCCGGATCCTGTTCGGCTGACCCGATGACCGGACAGCTCAGCGCCTCGGTCGAGATCGTCAAGCTTGCCCGGCTGGTCGGAGCCGAGCCCGAGGATCTCGACTACCTCGAGCAGGTCGACGCCCCGGACATCCGGGACCTGCGCGAGCAGGTGACCGTGGTCATGTTCGACGCCGATCGTCAGATGCTCCAGCGGGTCGCCGCGGCGACCCGCCTGATCCCGGCCAAGCTCGGGGCCGCCATCGGCGAGCGCGCCTTCGGGGCCCTGCTCTGCGCCCGGGTCACCGGCCTGCTCGACCCGAGCCGGGCCGTCGACATCGCCAACCACCTCCCCGTGCCCTTCCTCGCCGAGCTGTGCGTCCACCTCGACCCCCGCCGGGCGAGCCGGGTGATCGGGGAGATGCCCCCGGCGATGGTGGCCGAGATCGCCGCCGAGCTCGCGGCCCGCGAGGAGTACGTGACGATGGGCGGGTTCGTCGGCCATCTCTCCAAGGCCGCGCTGACCGCCGCGCTCGACGCCGTCGACGACGCCGACCTCCTCCGGACGGCATACGTCGTCGAGTCCAAGCAGAGCCTCGGCGCCCTCGTCGCCCTCCTCCCCGAGGAGCGCCTCGAGGACGTCATCTGCACGGCCAGCTCCGCCGAGCTCTGGCCCGAGGCGCTCGACGTGCTCGGGCACGTCAGCGAACGCCAGCGGGGCGCCCTCGGCGACCTGGCGGCCGCCCAGCCCGACGCGGTGCTCAACAGCATGGTCCGGGCCGCCCAGCAGTTCGGACTCTGGTCGGCGGTCCTCCCCGTCACCCGGGCCATGAGCCCGGCCAGCCGCAAGCGCTTCGCCAAGCTCTCCTCGATCCAGACCCGTCCGGTCCTGGCCACGATCGTCGACGCCGCCGCGGCCGACTCGCTCTGGCCGGAGCTCCTCGTCCTGCTCCCCCTGCTCCCGGCGGCCGCCCGCCGCCGGGTGGCCGCCCTGGCCACCTCGTTCGGACGTCAGGTGTTCGAGCGGATCGTCTCCGCCGCCCACGAGGAAGAGCTCTGGCCGGCGCTGATCGCCTTCTCGACCGAGCTCGACCCGGCTCCCCGCCTGAGCATCGCCAAGCTGATCGACCAAGCCGACGACGACGTCCTCGACTCGCTGGTCGAGGCGGTCGGCGAAGCCGGCCTCGAACCCGAGCTCGTCGGCGTCCTCGAACGGCTCCCGGCCGCCGGCCAGCGGCGCCTCGGCAAGAGGATCGGCGCCCTGGCGCCGGTCGACCTGCGCACGGCGATCACCGAGGCCGCCGACGACGCCGGCGTCGAGGCCCTGGCCGAGGCCCTCAAGCCCCGGCCGGGGACCCGCCGGGCCGCTTAGCGTGGATTTCGCCCGGCGGCTCGTGCGCGTGGATATCCTCTCCAGCGTGGCACGGGCAAGGGCAAAGGAGGCCTACGGGGCGGTCGGGCGGTCCGCCTGGCTCGACGTCGACTGGGAGTCCCATCGGCGCTGGATCAAGATCGACGGCCGCTGGGTCAACCTGGTCGACATCGGCGAGGGGCCGACGCTCATCTTCATCCACGGGCTCGCCGGGTGCTGGCAGAACTGGCTCGAGAACCTCCCCTTCTTCGCCCGCGACCACCGGGTGATCGCCATGGACCTCCCCGGCTTCGGCGACTCGGAGATGCCGGCCGAGGAGATCACGATCAGCGGCTACGCCCGGGTCGTCGACGCCCTCTGCGAAGAGCTGGGCGTCGACAGCGGGGTGATCGTCGGCAACTCCATGGGCGGGTTCATCGGCGCCGAGCTGGCGATCCACTTCCCGGCCCGGGTCGAGCGGCTCTGCCTGGTCGGGGCCGCCGGTCTCAGCATCGAGAACCTCAGGACCCAGCGGACCCGGGGCATCCGCCACCGGGCGGAGAACATCGTCTTCTTCAACCTCGCCTGGATCGCCACCCGCTCGCCGGCCATCACCGCCCGGCCCCGCCTGCGGCGGCTGATCCTCATGCTCGTCGCCGCCCACCCCGAGCGCCTCCCCGGTCCGCTGACCGCCGAGCTCATCCGCGGCGCCGGCAAGGAGGGCTTCAGCCCCGCCCTCGACGCCCTCTGCTCCTACCCGATCCGCGACCGCCTCGGGGAGATCGCCTGCCCGACGCTGATCGTCTGGGGCGACAAGGACCTGCTCGTGCCGGTCAAGGACGCCGCCGAGTTCGAGCGGCTGATCCCCGACTCCCGCAAGGTGATCTACAACGACACCGGCCACGTACCCATGCTCGAGCGGCCCGCCCGCTTCAACAGCGATCTGCGCGCGTTCCTGGAGGAGGATCCCGGCGAGGAGGCCCCGGCTCCCGACCGTCGCGCGTTCGCCGGCTGACGCGACGTCGCTAACCTCCGCGGAGGCGAGCGCCCCGCGGCGGGGGGCTGCCGAATCTGGAATCGGAGGCCCGAGGAGGCGGAGATGAACGAGCAGGAGAACGCGCAGGAGCGGACCTACGAGGCAGTCAAGATCGAGGAGGAGATGGTTGCCCAGAACGAGCGCAAGCTCGGCTCCGACCATCCGGCCACGCTCAGCGCCCGCGGCGACCTCGCCTACTCGTACTGGACCGAGGGCCGCATCGAAGAGGCGATCGCCCTCGAGGAGGAGGTGCTCGCCGACAGCGAGCGGGCCCTCGGCGCCGACGACCCCGTGACCCTGACCGTCCGCTCCAACCTCGCCTCCTCCTACTGGTCGGCCGGACGGACCGACGACGCGATCGCCCTCGAGGAGGAGGTGCTCGCCGACACCCAGCGCGTCCTCGGGGCCGACCACCTGTCGACCCTCACCGCCCGGTCGAACCTCGCCTACTCCTACCACTCGGCCGGCCGGGTCGACGAGGCCCTCGCCCTCCAGGAGCAGGTTCTCGCCGAGACGGCCCGGATCCTCGGCGCCACCCACGAGGAGACGATCGGGGCCCGGGAGACGATGGTCGCCGCCTACTGGGCCGCCGGGCGGGCCGATCCGGCGATCGCCATCGAGGAGGAGACCCTCGCCCAGATCGAGCGCCGGGCCGGCGACGACGATCTCGAGACGGTCAACGCCCGCTCGAGCCTCGCCTCCTCCTACCGCTCCGCCGGACGGCTCGACGACGCCCGCAAGCTCCAGGAGCGCGTCGTCGCCGACACCGAGCGCCTGCTCGGGGCCG
>JAXDHK010000409.1:0-21116 GCA_034664545.1 Solirubrobacteraceae bacterium | reverse complement strand
TCCTCCCCGCCGGCCACGAGGGCGGCGATCGCCTCGCCGAGGCGGCGGGGGTCCCGCTCGACCAGGCGGCCGTTGACCCCGTCGACCACCGTCTCCCTGTAGCCGCCCTCGCGGACGGCGACCACCGGCGTCCCGCAGGCCATCGCCTCGAGCGGCGTGAACCCGAACGGCTCGAGCTCGGCGGCGGCGACGGCGACCCGCGCCGCCCCGTAGAGCCCGACGAGCGTCCCGTCGTCGATCCCCTCGTGCAGGCGCAGGGTCACCCCGAGGCGGTCGGCGTGGTCGGCGAGCTCGCGCCCGTGCTCGTCGCTGCTGCGGTCGGCGACCACGTGGACCACCGGCCGCTCGCCCTCGGCCACCGCCGCCGCCGCCTCGATCACCAGCCGATGTCCCTTGGACGGATGCAGGGCCCCGACGCTGATCACCCCGTCCCGCCGCGCCCCCGGGGTCGGGCGGAAGCCCTCGAGGTCGATCCCCAGGTAGGCGAGCCGGGCGTAGCGCCCGTAGGCCCGCTTGATGCTCTCGACCGAGAACGAGCTGTTGGCCAGGATCAGGGTCGCGCTCCGGGCGGCGCGGATGTCGCGGGGACGCAGGAACGACTCGAACGCGGCCTGATGGCCCCGCTCGAGCAGCCGCCGGTCCGGCGACGACGAGGTCGCGTGGTGGCGGACGCTGTACTCGAAGCTCGGCCGGCGGGGCTCCTGGCAGTAGTAGACGCTCGGGGTGGCCAGGAGCTCCAGGACGTACGGCGCCTGGGTGAACCGGCAGTGGTGGACGAAGGCGACGTCGTAGCCCCGGGCGTCGATCGCCGCCGCCACCGCCCGGGAGTGGCGGACCACGCCCCAGCGGAGCATCGCGTAGCGCGCGAGCTCCCGCGCCGCCGCCGAGCCCTCCAACCCCGGCGGGGGGCCCGACCGGAGCGGCACCTCGTGGTAGCCGGAGGCGATCGGGCGCAGGTCGAGGAAGTCCTCCTCGGCGGTCGGCGGGGCGTAGACGTCCACGGTGTGCCCGCGCCCGACCAGGCCCTTCGCGTAGTTGAACAGCGCCCGCTTGGCCCCCCCCGACGGGAGGTCGTGGTAGACGGCGATCCTCACGCGCGTCGGGGCCCCGCGTAGACCCCGCGGCGCAGATCGAGCGAGGCTCGGAGGGTGATCGCCGGCTCGAGCGCGGTCGCCGGCGGCGGCGGCCGGCGCGCCGTCCCGGCCCCGGCCCGCCATCCGGCGACCCGTCCGCGCAGGGCGGCCGCGTCGCGGGAGATCAAGAGGTCGCCGGCGACCACGATCGCCTCGGTCACGAGGGCCCGGGCAGCGTGCGGGCCCCCGAGGATCCCGTAGCGGCGGAGCATGTAGCCCCGGCCGAAGCCCCCGAGCCGGCGCTGGGCCGCCGAGCGGTGCCCGTGGGTCGCCGACCCGAGGTGGACCCCGATCGCGTCGGTCGCCGCCGCGCAGTCCCACCCGGCGGCGCGCAGCCGCAGGCCGAGGTCGAAGTCCTCCATGTAGGCGAAGAGCGCCTCGTCGAGCCCGCCGGCCTGCTCCCAGGCCGTCCGCCGGTAGGCGGCCGCGGTCCCGGCCGGAGCGCTCAGGAGCGGCCACCGCTCGCCCGCCCGCTCGGCCGGGAGTCCGTGGAAGCGGGGAAAGCCGGCGAGCGTGACGTCGGCGCTCAGCCCGACGCTGTCGATCGTCCGCTCCCCGGGTTGGAGCATCACCGAGGCGACCGACCCGACCCGGGCGTCGGCCTCGAGCGGGGCCACCAGGCGCTCGAGGAAGTCCGGGCGGCAGTCGACGTCGTTGTTGAGCATGACCACGACCTCCCCGCGCCCGGCCGCGACCCCCCGGTTGCAGGCGATCGGCAGGCCGTGGTTGGTGTCGAGGCCGATCACGTCGACCTCCGGCCAGTCGGCGGCCAGCCGCGCCCGGGTGTCGTCGGTCGACCCGTTCTCGACGACGATCGTCCGGTGGGGGGCGGTCTGGGCGGCCAGGTGCGCCAGGCAGCTCGTCGTCAGCTCGTAGCGGTTGTAGGCGAGGATCACCACGTCGATCGTCGGCGGCATCGGCGCATCGTAGACGGCTACCCTTGCCCGGCCGTGGCCTTCCCGCCCGCCCACGTCGGGCTCAACCTCGTCTTCCTGGTGCCCGGCGAGACCGGCGGCATGGAGGTCGCCGCCCGGGAGCTGATCATCGCCCTCGTCGCCGTCGCTCCCGAGGTCCGCTTCACGGCCTTCGTCAACCGCGAGGCCGCCCGCGCCGGCGACGGTCCCTGGGGCCAGCTGATCCCGTCGGTCACCGTCCCGGTCCGCGCCCGCAGCCGGGTCCAGTGGGTCGCCGGCGAGCAGGCGCTGCTCCCCGTCCTCGCCGATCGGGCCGGCGTCGACGTCCTCCACAGCCTCGGGAGCACCGCTCCGGCCCGGGGCGCCGCCCGCCGGGTGGTCACGATCCACGACCTGATCTACCGCCGCTTTCCCGAAGCCCATCCCGGGCTGCGCAACCTCGGGATGCGGGTCCTCGTCCCCCTCGCCGCCCACCGGGCCGACCGGGTGATCGCCGACTCCCAGAGCACGCGCGCCGACCTGATCGACGAGCTCGGGCTCGCCCCGGGCAAGGTCGACGTGATCCCGCTCGGCCTGGGCAGCGTCCGCCGGACGGACGGCCTCGACCCCGCCCGGACGCGGGCGCGCCTCGGCCTCGGCGAGCGGCGGGTCCTCCTCAGCCTCTCGGCCAAGCGGCCGCACAAGAACCTCGGGGCCCTGATCGACGCGCTCGCCCTGATCCCGCTCTGGCGCCGGCCCGTGCTCGTCCTGCCCGGCTACGCCACCTGGCACGAGACGGCGCTCCGCGCGCACGCCGCGCAGGCCGGGGTGAGCGACGACGTCCGCTTCGTCTCTTGGCTCGAGGAGGCCGAGCTCGAGGGGCTCTGGGGGGTCAGCGACGCGTTCGTCTACCCCTCCCTCTACGAGGGGTTCGGCCTCCCGATCCTCGAGGCCATGGCCCGGGGCCTTCCGGTCGCCTGCTCGGATCGGTCGTCGCTGCCCGAGGTCGCCGGCGACGCCGCGCTGCTCTTCGACCCGTCCGACCCGGCGGCCATCGCCCGGGCGATCGAGCGGCTCCTCGGCGACCGCGCCCTGGCCGAGCGCCTCCGCGCCGCCGGGCGCGACCGGGCGGCGGGCTTCACCTGGGAGCGCGCCGCCCGGGAGACGCTCGCGGTCTACGCCCGGGTGCTCGGCGAGCCCCGGCGGTCGGCCCCGGCGTAGACCTCGAGCACCCGCTCGAGCGAGGCGGCGAGCGAGAGCGAGGCCGCGTGCGCCTCGAACCAGGCGGCGGTGCTCGCCCGCAGCTCGGGCCCGGCCCGGTGGACCCGCGCGATCGCCTCGGCCACCGCGGCCGCCTCGGCCCGGTCGACGACGACCCCGTTGACCCCGTCCGCCACCAGCTCGACCGCCGCGTTGTCGGGCCCGGCGACGACGATGCTCGGCGTCCCCCGGGCGGCCGCCTCGACCACGACCATGCCGTAGCCCTCCCGCCGGGAGGTCAGGACCATGCACATGGCCCCGGCGAGCGCCGCGTCGATCTCCGCCGGATCGACGAAGCCGGCCAGCCTGACGACACCGCCCGTCGCGGCCACCGCCCCGGCCACCCGCTCGCGCTCGGGCCCGTCCCCGTAGATCGTCCCCCGCAGGCCGGGGACCCGGCGGGCGGCGGCCGCCATCGCCGCCACCGCGAGGCCGGCGCGCTTCTCGGGGATCAGCCGGCCGGCGAAGACGGCGACCGGATCGACCGCCCGAGGCCCGGCCGGCGGCCGGGAGGTGCCGTCGTAGAGGCCCGAGAGCACGGTGACCGGTCCCCGCAGCCCCTCCCCCCGCAGCCGCCCGGCGTGCAGCCGGGAGAAGCAGAACGCCTCCTGGGGGACGCGCGCGCACGCCCGCTGGACCCCGTGGCCGATCGCCCCGGCCACCGGCCCGAGGTACTCCCGCCAGTACTCGGCGCTCCAGACCTCGATCCAGTCGACGACCAGCCGGTAGCGGGCCACCCGGGCGACCAGGCCGGCCGCGAGCAGCGCGAAGTAGGGAAACGACCCGGTGTGGACGACGTCGTAGTCGCGGCCGTGGCGCACCAGGTGCCCGAGCACGCCCAGGCCGAAGCGCACCGGGGGGCCGATCCGCCGCTGGCCGCCCGGCCCGTAGAGCCCCATCCGCGGCCCGACCGCGACCACCCGCACCCCGGCCAGGCCCGGCTCCTCGCCCGGCTCCCACTGGGTCAGCGTCAGGTAGGTCACCTCGTGGCCGGCGGCGGCGAGGCGCTCGGCCACGTTCCGGTACCAGCGCTCGGCGCCGCCGACCGTGTACGGAAAGAGGCAGTCGTAGATCACGCAGACCCGCATCGGGCGGGGAGCTTGCCAGACCGTGGCTCCGGTGCCCGGTCGTTCGTCTACCCTTGCGCCGTCGCGCCGGCGCCTCGAACGCGCGGCCGGGGCGCCGTACCGCATGGATCTCTTCGTCTGCTGGGTGGTGTTCCCCGCCCTCTACCTCGCCGTCGCCCTCGGCCTCGGCCTGCTCGCCGAGCTCGCCACCGGGGCCAGGCTCCCCGGGGTGCTGCTCCTGCCGATCGGGGTGGCCGGGGTGTTCGTCGCCTCCCAGGTCCTCAGCTACTTCTCGTGGTCGGCCCCGGCGGCCACTCCGGGCGTCGTCGTGCTCGGGCTGGCCGGCCTCGTCCTCGGGCGCCGGCGCCTGCGCGACCTCGGCCGGCTCGACCGGGCGGCCCTGGCGGCGGCCGTCGTCGTCTTCGCCGTGTTCGCCGCCCCCGTCGTCCTGACCGGCGAGCCGGTGTTCGCCGGGTACACGGTCCTCGGCGACACGTCGATCCACTTCATCGGCGCCGACTACATCCTCCACCACGGCCGCCACGTGGGTGGCCTCCCGCCCTCGTCCTACGAGTTCAGCCTCGCCGCCTACTACGGCAACGGCGGCTACCCCTCGGGGGGGCCGACCGCGGCCGGCGTCCTGGCCCCCGCGGTCGGCGAGGACGTCGCCTGGGTCTTCCAGCCCTTCCTGGCCCTCCTGGCGGCGATGACCTCGCTGGCCGTCTACTCCCTGGTCGCCCGCCGGATCGGGGCGGCCTGGCTGCGCTTCTTCGTCGCCGCCCTGGCGCCCCAGTCGGCCCTGGTCCTGGCCTACGCCCTCCAGGGCTCGGTCAAGGAGGTGGGGACCGCCTGGGCCATCGCCCTCCTCGCCGCCGCGGTCGCCGTGTTCGCCGAGCAGGCGCCCGGCGGCCCGCGCCGCGTGGTCCCGGTCGCCGTCGCCGCCGCCGCCGGGCTCAGCCTGATCAGCTTCTCGCTCGTCCCCTGGCTCGGCCTCCTCCTCCTCGCCGCCCTCGTCGCCGCGGTGCGACGCCCCGGGGCCCCGGCCGAATGGCGACCCGCCGGGGTGCAGGCCGGGGCCTTCGTCCTGCTGACCGGGCTCCTGAGCTTCCCCACCCTCGCCGTGCTCGGCACGTTCCTGCCGGCCGTCAGCGCCGCGGTCACCGCCCACAAGGAGTTCGGGAACCTGCTCGGGCCGCTCGACCCGATCCAGATGTTCGGGACCTGGCTGTCGACCGACTATCGCCTCAAGCCGGACACCCACTCGCTGACCGTGGCCACCTACCTGCTGATCGGCGCCTCGCTCGTCGCCGCCGGGCTCGGGCTCGGGTGGGCGATCCGGCGCCGGTCGTGGGCGCTGCTCTACCTCGCCGTCTCGCTGATCGGCTGGTACTACGTGACCCGCAACGGCTCGCCCTGGGCCCAGGCCAAGGCGCTGATGATCGTCTCGCCGGCGGTCATGGTCGGGATCGCCCTCGGCCCGGTCGCCCTCTACGAGGCCGGCCGGCGCCTGGAGGCCGGGGCCCTGGCGGCGGTGGTGGCCCTCGGGGTCCTGGGCTCGAACGCGCTCGCCTACCACAACGTCAGCGACGCTCCGTGGAGCCGGATGGTCGAGCTCGAGCGGGTCGGCGACCGGATCGCCGGGCAGGGGCCGACGCTCTACACCGAGTTCGAGGAGTTCGGCAAGCACTTCCTCGCCCGGGCCGATCCCGAGAGCCCGGGCGAGGGCTGGCAGCGCCGCCTGGGCCTGGCGGCGATGACCACCGACGGCTCGCCCATCCACCAGGGCCAGAGCTCCGACCTCGACATCTTCATCCCCGCCTACGTCGACTACTACCGGACGATCGTGCTCCGTCACGGCCCGGCGTGGAGCCGCCCCCCGTCGATCTACCGGCGGGTCTGGTCGGGGCGCTACTACGAGATCTGGCAGCGGCCGGCCGGCGCCGGGGGGCGGATCGTCGCCCGGCTCCCGCTCGGGTCGCGGCTGAGCGCGGCGGCGGTGCCCTCGTGCCCGGCGGTGGGTGCCCTGGCCCGGCGGGCGCGGGCGGTCGGGGGCCGGCTGGCGTGGGCGCCGGCGCCGGTGCCGCTCGTGATCCTCCCCACCCGGACCGCCTACCCCCCGGCCTGGGCGATCGACCCGTCCGACCCGCTCAGCCTGATCCCGACCGGCACGGGCAAGGTCGTCGGGTCCGTCGTGGTCCGGACCCCCGGGGTCTACGACGTCTGGATCGAGGGGTCGATCGGGCGGCCGGTGCGCGTCTACGCCGACGGGACCTACGTCGGGAGCGTCGGCGACGCGCTCGCCGGGCGGGGCCAGGCGACGCGCGCCGGGTCGGTGTCCTGGCGGCCGGGGCGCCACGTGATCGTCGCGGTCATGACCGGGGGGAGCCTCGATCCGGGCAACGGCCAGGACGGCCGCCGTCTCGGGCCGATCTCGGCGGTCCCGCGCGAGCCCGGGACCGGCGACGTGCGCTACGTCTCGGCGGCTGCCTGGCCGCGCCTGTGCGGGCGCCCGGCGGATTGGATCGAGGCGGTCCGTTAAGCTCCTCCCGCCCGCAACCGCGCCACTTTTTTCCTCGGTGCGCGGTCTCAACCTGGCAACCCGGCCGTGACGCCCCCTCCGTGAGCACCCTCGAGCAGAAATCCCCCGCCGCCCGCGCGGACGAGCCCCCGCCGCTCGTCTCGGTGGTGATCCCCTGCCTCGACGAGGAGGAGAACATCGAGGAGTGCGTGGCCGCCGCCACCGCGGCCATGGCCGAGGCCGGGATCCGCGGGGAGGTGGTGGTCGTCGACAACGCGTCGACCGACCGGAGCGCCGAGCTCGCCGAGCGCGCCGGAGCCCGGGTGATCTCCGAGACCCGGCGCGGGTACGGGAGCGCCTACCTCGCCGGGTTCGCCGCCGCCCGGGGCGACTACATCGTGATGGCCGACGCCGACAAGACCTACGACTTCGCCGAGATCCCGCGCTTCGTGGCCCGGCTCGAGGACGGGGCCCAGCTGGTCATGGGCGACCGGATGGACAACATCCAGCCCGGGGCGATGCCCTGGCTCCACCGCTACATCGGCAACCCGGTCCTCACCGGGATCCTCAACCTCTTCTTCCGGACCGGGGTCCACGACGCCCACTGCGGGATGCGGGCGCTCCGCCGGGACGTCCTCCCGGTGCTCGACCTCCGGACCCTGGGCATGGAGTTCGCCTCGGAGATGGTGATCCGGGCCTCCAAGGAGGAGCTGCGGATCGCCGAGGTCCCGATCCAATACCACCCGCGGGGGGGCGAGTCCAAGCTCTCGAGCTTCCGGGACGGATGGCGCCACCTGCGCTTCCTCCTCGTCCACAGCCCGACCCACCTGTTCGTGATCCCGGGCGCCCTGCTCGCCGCGCTCGGGACGCTGATCTCGCTGACCGTCGTCCTCCACGTCGACCTCCTCGGCCGCCGCTGGGACCTCCACGCCGAGATCGCCGGGGCCCTCCTGACCATCGTCGGCTCCCAGGTCCTCGCCCTCGGGCTCTGCGCCCACGCCTACGGGACCTACTTCATGGGGGAGAAGGACGCCTGGTTCGACCGGATGCGGGCGCGCTTCCGGCTCGAGCACGGCCTCCTCCTCGGCGGGGCGATCATGCTCGGCGGGCTCCTCGCCGCCTCCTACATCGTCGCCCGGTGGATCGACCGGGGCCTCGGGGCGATCTCCGAGGAGCGGCTGGCCATCGTCGCGGCCGAGCTCCTGATCGTCGGCATCCAGGTGTTCTTCTCCTCGTTCCTGCTCAGCATCCTCGGGCTGCGGCGGGTCGAGAACCGCTGAGCGCGATGGCCGTCAGCGTCGCGGCGCGCCGGGCCCCGACCACGGCGCCGAGCGCCGTGTCGATCGTCGGCCTGAGCAAGGGCTTCCGCCTCCCCCACCAGCAGTACTCGACGCTCAAGGAGCGGATCCTCCACCCGTTTCGCTCGAGCACCTACGACGAGCTGAAGGCCGTCCAGGACATCACCCTCGAGATCCCGCCCGGTGAATTCTTCGGGATCGTCGGGCGCAACGGGAGCGGGAAGAGCACGCTGCTGAAGTGCCTGGCCGGGATCTACCGAGCCGACCGGGGGACGGTCGCCGTACACGGCCGGCTGTCCCCGTTCATCGAGCTCGGCGTCGGCTTCAACTCCGACCTGACCGCCCGGGACAACGTGATCATCAACGCGATCATGCTCGGCCTGACCCGGCGCCAGGCCCGGGAGCGCTTCGACGAGGTCCTGGCCTTCGCCGAGCTCGAGGAGTTCGTCGACCTCAAGCTCAAGAACTACTCCTCGGGGATGACCGTCCGCCTGGCCTTCGCCGTGGCGATCCAGGTCGACGCCGACATCCTCCTGATCGACGAGGTCCTCGCCGTCGGGGACATCTCCTTCCAGCAGAAGTGCTACGAGGAGTTCCACCGGATGCAGCGGGAGGGCAAGACGATCGTCTTCGTCACCCACGACATGTCGGCCGTCGAGCGCTTCTGCGACCGGGTGGCCCTGCTCGAGCGGGGGTCCATGGTCGAGCTCGGGGACCCGCGGACGGTCACCCGGGCCTACAACGAGCTGAACTTCGGGCGGTTGGCCCACGAGCCGACCGACGCCGCCTTCCAGCCGGCGGGGACGTTCGTCTCGGAGGGCTGGTTCGAGAACGGGGACGGGGAGCGGGTGGCCGCGCTCGGCCAGGGCGAGCCGCTCCGGACCTGCTTCGAGATCCACGTCCGGGAGCCGCTCGAGGACCCGGTCCTCGCGGTCACCCTCCGCAACGAGGCCGGCCAGACGATGGTCGTCTCCCGCAGCGACCGCCACGGGGCCGGGTCGGGGCGCTTCGCCCCGGGCGAGCGGATCGTCGCCTGCTTCGAGTTCCCCAACTGGCTGGCCCCGAGCCGCTACCTGATGAGCCCGTCGATCGCCCGCGAGGGGACCGGGGCCGACGTGGTCGCCGTCGCCGAGGACATCGCCTCCCTGGTCGTCCACGGCTTCGCCAGCGGGGGCGTGCTCGACCCGCCCCAGCGCTTCGAGGTCCGGCGGGGATGAGCGTGGCGTCGCGGGCCCGGCCGGTGCGCCCCCACGGGCCTTCGGCGTTCGGGTCGGACCTCCGGCGCTTCTGGGCGCTGACGACGACCCTGGCGCGGACCGAGTTCAAGCTCCGGTTCTTCGGGTCGGTGCTCGGCTACGTCTGGTCGCTGATGCGCCCCCTGATGCTGTTCGGGGTCCTCTACTTCGTCTTCGTCGTGATCGCCAAGGTCGGGACCTTCCCCTACTACGGCGTCTACCTCCTTGCCTCGATCGTCCTCTTCACCTACTTCGCCGAGGTCACCGGGGCATCGGTGACCTGTCTGGTGGCCCGGGAGGGGATGCTTCGGAAGGTCCGCTTCCCCCGGATGGTCATCCCCCTCGCCGTGTCGCTGACCGCGCTCTTCAACCTCGGGATGAACCTGATCGCCGTGCTCGTGTTCGCGCTGATCTCCGGGGTCCGCCCGCGCTGGACCTGGCTCGAGATGCCGCCGCTCGTGGCGCTCCTGGTCGCTCTGGCCACCGGGATCGGGATGCTCCTCTCGGCCCTCTACGTCCGCTACCGGGACGTCCAGCCGATCTGGGACGTCGTCTCCCAGGCGCTCTTCTACGCCTCGCCCGTGCTCTACGCGATCGACAAGGCGAAGGGGAAGTCGATCGCCGGCCTGAACGCCGAGCACCTCCTGATGTGCAACCCCCTGGCCGTGGTCTTCACCCAGATGCGCTATGCCGTGCTCCCGACCGGGGACGGAGCCCAGTCCGCGGTCGCGGCGATCGGGGGCTGGTGGCACCTGCTCGTGCCCCTGGGTATCGTCGGCGGGGTCTTCGCCCTCGGCCTCTGGTACTTCAACCGCGAGGCCCCGAGGATCGCCGAGAACCTCTGATGGAAGCCACGCCACAGTCCATGCCCGGGGGCGGCGAGGTCGAGGAGCCGCACGCCGCGGACGCCACCCCGCCGGCCGCCGGCCCCGCCCCCCCGGCCCCCGCCGCCCCGCCTGCCGCCGCCCCGCCTGCCGCCGCCCGGCCTGCCGCCGCCGCCGCCGCCTACGCCGAGCTCACCACCCGGCGCGGGCGGGTCCACGCGCTGGAGGCCGAGCTGGCCGAGACCCACCGGCGGGCCAACGAGGCGATCGCCGCCGCCCAGGAGCGGGTGTACTGGCTCGACCGGTGGCACGTCGACCTCAACGCGCTGATGCTTCGCCGGTCGGCCGTCGGCGCCCGGGCGGTGCTCCGGGCGCTGCGGGGGATGCTCCGGGCGCTGCGGCGGTTCACGCGCGCGATCCGATGACCCCGGGGAGCGTGTCGGTGGTCGTCCCGGTCCGGGACGGGGAGCGCTACCTCGAGGAGCTCCTCGACGCGGTCGCCGCCCAGGGCGAGGACCTCGAGGTCCTGGTCATCGACTCGGGCTCGCGCGACCGCTCCCGGGAGATCGCCCGGGCGGCGGGCGTCGAGGTGCTGGAGATCGCCCCCGAGGACTTCGGCCACGGGCGGACCCGGAACCTCGGGGCCGAGCGGTCGGGCGGCGAGCTGATCTGCTTCCTCACCCAGGACGCGACGCCCCAGCCGGGGTGGGTCGCCGCCTACCGCCACGCCTTCGCCCTGGCCGACGGGGTCGGCGCCGCCTACGGGCCCCACCTCCCCCGGCCGGACACGAGCCCGATGATCGCCCGGGAGCTGGTCGAGTTCTTCGCGACCTTCGGGACCGAGCCGACGGTCCAGCGGGCGGGGGGGCCGACCTTCCTCTCGAACGTCAACGCCTGCTACCGGCGGGCGTGCTGGGAGGAACTCCGCTTCCGGGACGTCGCCTACAGCGAGGACCAGGCGTTCGGGGCCGACATGCTCGAGGCCGGGTGGGCGAAGGTCTACCACCCGGGGGCGGCGGTCCTCCACGCCCACGACTACGGGCCGACCGAGTTCATGCGCCGGTACTTCGACGAGTACCGGGGGCTCCGGGAGGCGATCGGCCACGTCGAGCCGATCGGCCTGCGCACGGGGGCGCGGGACGTCCGCCACCTCGTGGGCCGGGATCTCCGGTGGATGGTCGAACGCGGGTACGCCCCGGCCGGGCGGGTGCGCTGGGGCGGACGGGCGCTCGTCCACCACGGGGGGCGCAAGGTGTTCTCGGCGCTCGGGTCCCGGGCCGGGACGCTCCCGCCGGGGCTCCAGCGGAGGCTCTCGCTCGAGGGCCGGGTCATCGACCCGCCGACCCGGCCGCCGGCCGCGGCCCCGGCCATCCCGGCGAGCATCCCGATCCCCAAGCAGCGGGCCGGGCACGAGTACGACCAGATAACGCGGATCCTCCGGGACGGGGCGGCCCCGCTCCGGGCGCCCGTCCCGGGCATGGCCGAGCGCGAGTGCCTGCACCTGGCCTTCGTGATCCCGCCCTTCGGGATCGGGTCGGGCGGCCACAACATCATCTTCCAGCTCGTCGACCAGCTCGAGCGGCGGGGCCACACGTGCTCGATCTGGGTGTTCGACCCGTTCGGGGAGCGGGCGAGCGAATGGCCGGCGGTGATGCGCCGGACGATCGTCGAGCACTTCGCTCCGGTCCAAGCCCCCCTCCACAAGGGGTTCGCCGACTGGCGGGGGGCGGACGTCGTGGTGGCGACGAGCTGGCAGACGGTCTACGCGGCGCTAGGCCTTGGCGGCGTCCGGGCCCGGGCCTACCTGATCAACGACCACGAGCCCGAGTTCTACGCGACGTCGGTCGAGTCGAGGTGGGCCGAGCTGACCTACCGGATGGGGCTCTACGGGATCTGCGGGAGCCCGTGGCTGCGCGCCCTCTACACCGAGCGCTACGGCGGCGTGGGGGGGACCTTCCAGTACGGGGTCGACCACGAGGTCTACCGGCCGGTCGGGGCCGGCCGCCGCCGGGACGACACGGTCGTCTTCTACGCCCGGGCGGTGACCGGCCGCCGGGCGGTCGCCCTCGGGCTGATGGCCCTGGCCGAGCTCCACGCCCGCCGTCCGGACGTCCGGATCGTGATGTTCGGCGACAGCCATCCCCTGGCGACCGCCTTCCCCTACGAGCACCTCGGGGTGGCGAGCCCCGAGGCGCTGGCCACGGTCTTCAACGAGGCGAGCGTCGGGCTGTGCCTGTCGCTGACCAACTACTCGCTGATCCCCCAGGAGATGCTGGCCTGCGGGCTCCCGTGCGTCGACCTGCTCGGAGCGAGCAGCGAGTCGGTGTTCGGCCGCGACGGGCCGGTGACGCTCGTCCCCTTCGACTCCGACGCCCTGGCCGTCGCGCTCGACGAGCTTCTCGGGGACGAGGGCCTGCGCCGGCGGCGGGCCGAGCAGGGGATCGCCTTCGTCGAGCACAACTCGTGGACGGCGGCGGCCGGCCAGGTCGAGCGGGAGCTCCGGGCGGCGCTCCGCCTGCGCGAGGACGGCCGGGAGCTCCCGGCGCCGGCGCTCGCCGCCACCGGGGCCGAGCGGGGGGCGGGGCTCCGGGCGCCGGCCCCCCGGGGCGGGGCCGAGCAGCTCTCGCCGACGGCGCTCGGCCGGGCCCTGGCGCCGGTGACGATCGAGGCGGCCCCGGTCACCGAGCGGCTGTTCGGGCGGCTGACCGGCGAGGACGTCGCCGCCGTGTCCGGAGCCCTGACCCCGGCCGAGCGCGAGGTCTGGGACGGGTGGCCGGTCCAGCACCGCCAGCTCCTGACCCTGGCCTACGGCGTCCACCATGGGGTACCGGGTGTGCTCGAGCGGACGGGCCTGCGGTCGCAGATGCCCCCGGAGGGAGTCCACGCGATGGCGCGGGACGCGCTGGCCGCGGGGGGCGGCTACTGGTACGCCGACCTGGTCGCCGATGCCCTCCGGGCGGCCGGGGCCTCGCTCTGGGACGTGCGCGACGGCCTCGACTTCGGGGCCTCGTCGGGTCGGGTCGTCCGGGTCCTGGCCGCCGGCCACCCGGACGCCCGGTGGTCGGGCTGCGACCCCAACGGACCGGCGATCGCCTGGGCGCGGGCGAACCTCCCGGGGATCGACTTCTTCGTCAGCCCCCAGGATCCGCCCCTCGCCCGGCCCGACGGGGCGTTCGACCTCGTCTTCGCGATCTCGGTCTGGTCGCACTACGACCGGGGGGCGGCGCTCCGGTGGCTGGGGGAGATGGCCCGGATCGTCCGTCCGGGCGGCCACCTCCTGATCACCACGCACGGGCCCCAGTCGGTGGCCTACCACGCCGAGCGCTTCACCCGGCCGGCGAGCCAGCTGCTCGAGATCGTCACGGCGCTCCACCGCGACGGGTTCTGGTTCGCCCCGGAGTTCGGGCTGGCCGGAGACTGGGGGGTCGTGCATCCGGAGTGGGGGACGGCGTTCCTGAGCCCGGAGTGGCTGCTCAGCCAGATCGGGGAGCGCTGGCACGTGGCCCACTTCATGCCCGGGTGCGTCGAGGGCAACCAGGATGTCTACGTGCTCCGGCGGGTCGGGGGGTAGGGGGACGCCGACCACGGCACCCCCCGGCCGTTAGCCGCCGGGCGCCCGGCGGACGGATGTTCGATCGCCGCCGGTTCGGGCGGGGTCGATACCTCCGGGGGTGCCCCGACCAGCGTTCGCGCCAATCGCGCAGGCAACGTGGTCCAGGGCGCGGTCCAGGGATCTGCACGCTCGACGCGCTCCGGGCCGCGGCCATCGAAGCTGATCGTCCGGATCTGAATCGAAGCGTTCCGGTACGCGTCCTGATCGGGCTCGGACTGGGACTGGCGGGTGCCTACGCCGTCTACGCGGCGACCCGGTCGGGGAGCCACGCGCTCGACGACCTCTTCGTCAACTGGGTCTACGACGGGATCGCGGCGATCGCCACCGCCGTCTGCGCGTGGCGGGCGATCCGGATTCCCGAGGACCGGGTGATGTGGTCGCTGATCGCCCTGGCGTTCGTCTTCGAGGCCACCGGCAACACGGTCTCCTCGGTCCTCTACGGCACGTCGACCGCCCCGGTGCCGTCGGTGGCGGATGCCTTCTGGGCCGCGTTCTACGTGCCGATGATCGCGGCCCTGGCCGTCCGGGTGCACGCGGCGGCCAGCGTCGCCGGGGCGGTGATCATCGACATCATGATCGTGGCCTGTGCGCTCGGGTCGGTGTCCGCGGCATTCGTGCTCGAGGCGATCCTCAACGGGGGCTCGGGCTCGGCGGCCGAGTTCGTCACGACGCTCGCCTACCCGGTCGGCGACCTGGTCCTCGCGACCCTCGTGGTCCAGTTGGCCGCGGCGGGCGGTTGGCGGCTGGGCCGGGCGACGGGCCTGATGGGGGCGTGCTTCGGGGTGTGGGTCGTCGCGGACACGGTCTACGCGTTCGAGATCGCGCGGGGGACCTACGTCGCCGGCGGGATCCTCGACCTCGGCTGGGTGCTCCCCTACGCCCTGTTCGGGGTCGCCGCCTGGATGCGACCCGACCCGCCCGCGGTCGCCCGGGAGGTCCCCGGCTGGCGGGCCGTGGCCGTGCCGGTGTGCTTCGCGGTCATCGCCCTGGCGATCGTGGTCTACTCGGGCATCGCCCGGGTCAACCTCGTGGCGGTCGGGCTCGGGACGGGCGCCCTGCTCCTGGTGATCGCCCGCTTCGTCGTGACCTTCCGGAGCTACCTCGGGGCGCTCGGGAACACGCGACTGATTCTCGAGACGGCCCACGACGCCTTCATCTCCTTCGATGCCGACGGCCGGATCACCGACTGGAACCCCCAGGCGCAGGCGAGCCTCGGCTGGTCGCGCGAGGACGTCCTCGGTCGCGACCTGGCCGAGACGATCCTCCCCGAGGGGCGTCGGGAGACCCACCGGCTGAGCATGGCGAGCTTCCTGGCCACGGCCGAGGCGGACGTCCTGGGCAGGAGCCTCGAACTGCCGGTGCTGCATCGCGACGGGCATGAGTTTCCGGCGGAGTGGACGATCTCGCCGCTGGCGTCCGACGGGGGCTGCACGTTCAACGTGTTCCTCCGGGACATCACCGAGCGCAGGCGGGCTCAGGAGGAGTTGGCCCTGGCCCGGGACGAGGCGCTCGAAGCCTCGCGGATGAAGTCGATGTTCGTCGCCAACGTGAGCCACGAGATCCGGACACCGATGAACGGCGTGATCGGCATGGGGGATCTGCTGCTCGGGACCGAGCTCGATGCCCAGCAGCGGGAGTTCGCCGAGACGATCTCGTCCTCGGGGGAGGCGCTGCTCGGGATCATCGACGACATCCTCGACTTCTCGAAGATCGAGGCGGGCAAGCTCGTGCTCGATCCGACCGACTTCGATCCGGTGGAGGCGATCGAGCGGGCCTGCGGCCTCCTCGCCGCCCGGGCGCACGAGAAGGGGATCGAGCTCCTGGTGGCCATCGCCCACGACCTTCCGCCGATGGTCCGCGGGGACGACGGGCGACTCCGCCAGGTGGTCGCCAACCTCGTCTCCAACGCGATCAAGTTCACGAGCGCGGGCGAGGTTCTGGTCCGGGCGAGCCTGCTCGCCGCCCACGGGAACGAGGTGCGCCTACGCCTGGAGGTGTCGGACACCGGCGTCGGCATCGATCCCGAGGCGCTCACCCGACTGTTCAAGCCGTTCTCACAGGCCGACGGGTCGACTACCCGCCGGTACGGGGGCACGGGTCTCGGGCTCGCGATCTCGAGGCAGCTGATCGAGCTGATGGGCGGCCGCATCGGCGCCGAGAGCGAGGCCGGCCGGGGAAGCTGCTTCTGGTTCGAGCTCCCCCTGGCCGGCGTGCCCGGCGCCGGCGACGCCGGGTCGGTGGGGGACGCGCTCGGCCCGGCCGGCCTTCGGGTCCTCGTCGTCGTCGAGCACGCCACGAGCCGGGCGATCCTCGAACGGGAGGTGAGCGCCAGGCAGCTCGGGTGCGAGGCGGCGGCGAGCGCGGCCGCGGGGATCGGGCTGGTGGATGCGGCCATCGCCGCCGGCCGGCCCTACGGCCTCGCGCTGATCGACGCGGGCCTCCCCGACGGTGGGGCGTCGGCGCTGGCGCGGGCGATCCGGGCGCGGCCCGGGGCCGGGGCGATGCGGCTGGTGTCCCTGACCAGCCCGACCGGCCGGGCCCCCGAGGACGCCGCCCGCTTCGACGGGTCGCTCCCCAAGCCTGTCCGCCGGTCGCGGCTGGACGCGGAGATCCGGGCGGCCGCCGCCGGTGGGCGCACCCCGGTCGAGCGGCCGGAGTGGCCGCCCCCGGAGGAGCCTGGGGAGCGGCCCGACCCGGGTCAGTGCATCCTCGTCGTCGAGGACACCCTGGTCAACCAGGTGGTGGCGGCCCGGATGCTCGAGCGGTGCGGCTTCCGGTCGCAGATCGCCGCGAACGGTCGGGAGGCGCTCGAGGCCCTCGAGCTGTCGTCGTTCGCGGCGACGCTGATGGACTGTCAGATGCCCGAGCTCGACGGGTACGAGACGACGCGGGAGATCCGTCGCCGGGAGGCGGGGACGCAGCGGATGCCGATCATCGCGATGACAGCGAACTCGATGGAGGGCGACCGGGATCGGTGCCTGGCCGCCGGGATGGACGACTACCTGACCAAGCCGCTGCGCAACCGGGCGCTGAAGGACGCGCTCGCCCGAGCCACCCCGGTGCCGGCGGGGAGCACGACCCGGTCGGGGTGATCAGGCCGCCGCCGGCGGGCCGTCCTCGATCGGCTCCTCACCCTCGCTCGAGCCGATCGCCTGGCTCGTCCGGGTGAGGGTCACGAAGGCCAGGCCGCCGACCATGTTCCCGGCCGCGGCGATCCCGAAGTTCTGGGCGACGTCCCCCCAGGGCACCCCGGCTCCGAACCGGTTCCCGAAGATCATCTCGAGCGTCACGACGATCACGTGGTCGAAGGACCCGAGGGTCAGGAGCATCCCGGCGATCCAGGCGACGAGGATCCGCCCGCCGGCGGTGGGGCTGCCCTCGACGAGCCAGGTCATCAGCGTGATCAGGGCCCCGCCGGCCACGGCGCTGGCGAAGGCGGTGGGGGTGTCGAGGCTGTCGAAGTGGACGGCGATGGCCTTGAGGCTCGTCCCCGCCCCGGTCGGGAGGACCCCGTGGGTGGTGAGGATCAGGATCAGGACGGTCCCGCCGAGGATGTTGAACACCGGTGAGAGGAGCCAGAGCTGGGCCAGCTTCAACTTGGAGGCCGCCCCCTGCTCGAGCCCGGTCACCGGGACCATGAAGTTCTCCGTGAAGAGCTCGGACCGACCCATGGTGATGAAGATGAAGGCGATCCCGAAGGCCAGTGCTCCGATCAGGTGGGCGAACTGGGTCCCGAAGTGCGGGGTCGCGGCGGCGTCGGCCGCCGAGAGGGCGATCACGCCGAAGACGATGTCGAACCCGGCGACCAGCGACGAGGCGGCGAGCTCGAGCCGGGTGCGCCCGAGGCGGTCGCGCCCCTCCTCGCGCATCCGGCCGAAGATCTCGTGGGGCTCGGGGGCGTCACTCATCGCCGGTGGCGCCTCGGCCGCCAAGCCCTCGACTGCGGTCGGCCCGAGGCATGCCCGACGCGCTACCCGAGCCCCCGACCGGCGAAACCCGCCCGGCGCCCGCCGAACCCGCCGGCCCGCCGTCAGCCGCGCAGGCGCCGCTTGACCCCGGCCACGAGGCCCCGGGCGCCGGCACCCGACGGCCTGGGCGTCGGGGTCCGGGCCGCCTGCGCCCGGGCGTCCTCGAGCTGGTCCTCGAGGCGGCGGATCCGCCGGTCGCGGTGGTCGATCTCCCGCCGGAGCTCCTCGACCTCGACCTCCCGGGCGGCCAGCTCGGCCAAGCGCTCCTCGGTCCGCTTGACGTAGGACGGGGCCGCCGAGTCGCCCTTCCCGAGCAGGCTCCGGGTCAGGGCGTTGTTGCGGCGCCGCAGCTGGGTGTTGGCCCGTTCGAGGCTCTTCATGAAGCGGTTGTAGTTGGGGGCGACGGCCAGCTGCATGCGTCCGCGGTGGGCGTCGGCCAGGCGGTCGGCCGGGACCCCGGCGACGAGGAGGAAGTGGTTGGCGTAGGGGGGCTCGGCCCGGTCGAGGCCGTGGAGGCGGGCGTCGAAGTCCCCGGCCCCGTCGACGACGATGACCGACCCCTCGGCCAGGTACTGGTGGACGATCAGGCCCCCCGGGAAGCCCTCGAAGGCCGCCCGGGCCTCGGTGTAGCCGAAGTCGCTCAGGTGGAACTCGTTCTCCTCTCCGGTCCCCCGGCTGTTGGGGACCGAGGCGATCACGGCGATCCCGGCCGCGGCGTGGCGGCGGAGCTCGGCGAGGGTGGCCTCGAGGTCGGGGAGGTGCTCGAGCCCCTCGAAGCAGACGATGGCGTCGAAGCGCCCGGCGAGGTCCTGGCGGAGGAACGCCGTGGCGTCGGCGAGCTCGAAGGTGATCGACCCGGCCCGGCCGACGGTGTTCGCGGCGAGGTCGATCGTGGCCATGTCGTAGTCGACCCCGTGGACGGACGCGGCGCCGGCGGCGAGGATGTCCGCCCCGTAGCCGCTCCCGCAGCAGAGGTCGAGGACGCGGAGGTCCGGGCAGAGCGAGGCAGCGAGCTCGTAGCGGTGGATGTGCTCGGCGGCCAGGAGCGTCGGTTCGGCGACCGCCTCGAGCGTCAGTCTCTCCTGAACTCCCATCGCACCTCCCTCTCGCGCATCCCGGCCGCCATCTCCTCGCGCAGCCGTCCCGTATGGGGGATCCCGACCCGGCGGATCATCGAATTCTCGCGCACCCGGTAGCGGAACAGCCGCTCGGGGATCACCATCCCGAAATGCCCGGCCCGGGCCAGGCGCCGGTAGAGGTCCCAGTCCTCGTAGCTCGTCAGGTCCCGGCTGTAGTCGAAGCCGGCGTCGAAGATCCACCGGCGGATCAGGGCGACCGCGTCGCCGGCGACGTTGTTGGTCTCGATCATCGTCGACCGGTTGCCGATCGGCTGGAACCCGACGTTGAAGCCGGGCAGCGGCTCCCCTCTTTCATCTATGTAGCGGGACCAGGTCGTCGCGAAGGCCACGCAGGGATCGGCCTCCAGGATTTCGGCCGTGCGCCGGACGAACTCCGGTTCGAGGACATTGTCGGCGTCGAGGGGGACGACGTAGCGGCCGCGCGACTGGGTGATCCCGAAGTTCCGGGCGGCCCCGAGCCCGGCGTTGGGCTGGGAGAGGACGTGGAGGGGGTACTCGGCGGCGAGCTCGGCGAGGATCCAGTCCTCGTCGGCGAAGGACCCGTCGTTGACGAGGATCACCTCGGTCGGGCGGTGGGTCTGGTCGAAGGCCGAGGCGACGGTCGCCGCGACGTGGTCGGCCAGGCCGTGGTAGGGGATCACGATCGAGACCAGGGGCGGGCGGGCCGGGGCCACCCGGGGGCCGGGGGCCGGGGCCTCCGGCCGGGGGGCCGGCCAGCGTCCGGGGGCGTCGAGCAGCTCGCGATAGGCGGCGATGATCCCGTCGGGCTCGACCAGGTCGGCGAAGACGCCGGCCGGGAGGCCCTCGAGGCGGAGGCGGTCGACCTCCTCGCGGTTGTAGATCAGCCGCTCGATGACCGCGGCCAGGCTCTCGGGGTCGGTGTCCGGCGTCAGCCAGCCGCTCGCCCCGGGCTTGACCATCTCGACGAACCCGCCGACCGGGGTGGCCAGGATCGGGCGATTGGCGGCCAGCGCCTCGAGGCCGACGTAGGGCCAGGCCTCCCAGAGCGAGGGGAGCACGACGATGTCCGACTCGACCAGCACGGCCCGGAGATCCTCGAGCGAGAGCGACGGGGCGAACTCGATCCGGGGGTCCCCGCCGGCCATGAGCTCGAGCGTCCCGGCCATCGAGGTCCCGAGCGGGGCGGTGGGGGTGTCGCCGCCGACCAGGGTGAGGTGGACGTGCCAGCTGTCGATCGAGGTCATCGCCCGGAGGAGGTTCTGGGCGCCCTTGCGCCGCTCGAGCCGGCCGAGGTAGACGAGGCGCAGCGGGGCATCGCGGTCGCGCGGCTCCTCGGGGCGGCTCCCGGCCCGCCACTGGGCGTAGGGGTAGCGGATCCGGTGGGCCGGGGCGAGCTCGCCCGGCCCGTAGAAGCGCTCGTAGGCGCCGAGGGTGTCCCCGCCCGACCAGACGACGAAGTCGGCGTCGCGGAGGGCGAGCCGCTCGAGCGCGCAGGTGGCCCGGCTGGGGAAGTCCTCGCCGGTGCTCCCGTCGAGGACGGCGCACATCTCGGCGCTCGTGTGGAGCCGGAGGGCGACCTTCGTTCCGCGCAGGACCGGGTCCCCGGCCCGCCTGGCCTGGACGGTGACCGCGCCTTCGCCGAGGTAGTCGGAGAACTCGATCAGGTCGGGCCCACGCTCGCCGTAGGTCGCCCGGATGGCGTCGAGCACGGCTGAGCTGTAGCGGTGCATCACCGTGTAGTAGCCGCCGATCTCCTCAGGTCCGAACTCGGGGACGAACACGACCTCGACGTCGTGGGGGGGGACCCGGGGGTCCCCGGCGGCCCGGAGCTCCTCGTAGCGGGCGCGGTGGGCCTCCGAGGTGAACAGCTTGACCTCGCCGATCCCGGCCAGGAGCTGGGCGGCCGAGCTGACGTAGAAGCCGATCCCGCCCCCTCCGAAGGGGAACACCTCGCGGGAGACGAGGGCGAACCGGGGGCGCCGGGGTGCCGGCGGTCCAGACATCAACCGCCGCCGCCGCCGCCGCCGCGGACGCGCTCCTTGGCCATCCGGATGGGCTCGGTCATCCGCCAGCTCCAGGAGTCCATGAGCGAGCGCCAGAGCTCCTCGTGGTGGCGGGCGACGCTCCGCAGGCGCTGGATCTCGGCCTCGGCCTCGGCCAGGTCGCGCCGGAGGTGCTCGAGCTCGCGGGCCTGGGCCGGGTCGATC
>JAXDHK010000408.1:0-4954 GCA_034664545.1 Solirubrobacteraceae bacterium | reverse complement strand
GCGAGGAGCACCCCGACGGCGATCCGGGGGGCGGCGGCCGGGGCGAAGGACACGAACCAGGCGTCGGTGTTCTTCGGGTCGTTCGCCGGGGCGGACGGGCAGGCCCCGGGGTTGGCCGGGTCGGGCGTGCAGCTCGTGGCCGTGGTCGCGAGCTCGGCCGTGCCGGTCTTGCCGGCGACGACGACCCCGGGGATCTGGGCGGACGTGCCCGTCCCGTGGGCGACGACCCCGACCATCATCGCGTTGACGAGGCGGGCGACCCCGGCGGGGACGACCACCGGCTGGGGATGGCGTACGCCGAGCGCGAGCGTGGGGGTCGGCCGCCGACCACCCTGGGCGATCGTGGCGGCGACCAGCGTCATCTGGAGGGTGGTGGCCTGGACCTGGCCCTGGCCGATCGCCGACGACCCGACGTCGAGGGCGCTGCCGATGTCGGCGGGGCCCGGGAGCGTGCTCTCGGCGGCGCCCGGGATCGGGGAGGGCCGGTTGAAGCCGAAGCGCGTCGCCGCGTCGACCAGGCGCTCGCCGCCGAGCCTGACCCCGAGGGGTGCGAAGACCGAGTTGCAGGAGACGGCGAAGGCGTTGGCCAGGGTCCCGCCGCACGACTCGCCGTTGGCGTTCTGGAGCTTGTAGCCCTCGATGAACGTGGCGGTCTGGTAGGGAAAGGTCGTCGACGGGGTGGCCAGCCCGGCGATCAGGACCCCGGTGACCGTGACCAGCTTGAACGTCGACCCGGGGGGCTGGAGCTCCGAGAAGGGGTTTCCGGCGAGGGCGAGGATCTCCCCGGTGTCCGGGCGCATCACCACGAGCCCGCCCTCCTGGCCCCCGAGGGTGGCGACCGCGAGCGACTGGAGCGAGGGGGAGATCGTCGTGCGCACCGAGACGCCCGGACGCGGGGCGGAGGTGGCGATCACCCGGGCTCCGGCGAACAGCTCCCCGCCGGGCGTGCCGGCCAGCCGCTGGTCGAAGATCTGCTGGAGCCCGGATACGCCGACCGTGCCGTCGGGGGGATAGCCGGCGCCCCGGAGGGCCTCGGCCCGGTCGGCCGGAGCCGGTCCGAGCGAGCCGATGATGGCGCTGGCCGCGGCGACGTTGACCAGGGGGGTCCCGGTGCGGGCGAGGAGCCGGGAGCGGGGGCCGACGGTCGTCTGGCGGGAGAGCGCTTCGCCGGGGCGAAGGCCCGGGAAGCTGAGGGACGCCGTCCAGCGGACGCGGGCGCCGGCGCCGCTCCCGGCGATCGGGAGCACGAAGCGGGTGGCGAGGGTGCCGAAGATACGGGTCCTCACGGTCACGGGGACGGTCACCGTCCCGTGGCCCGAGCTCTGGGCGCCGCCTACCTTTGCGCCGGTCGCCGTGGAGGTGGCGAGGGCCTCCCGGTACTGCTGGGCGAATTCGGTGACCCCGAGCCGGCGGCGGGTGGCGTCGTCGACCTCGGCGTACATCTGGGCGTAGTCGCCCCGGGTCCAGGCCCCGACGAACCGGCCGGCCAGGCTCTCCCCGGATGAGTCGCCGCGCGAGCTGAGGAGGAGGACGAGCCCGACCACGACCACGACCACGGCGGCGACCAGCCCGACCAGCCGGGCCTGGGGGGTCGGCGGGGCCCCGGTCCGGGCGCCGCGCCGGGCGGATGCCGGGCGCGTCGCGGTGGGTGTCTTGCGCCTCTGCGGCCGCGGTGGGGCCGCCCGGGCGACGTGGATCACGGCCGCTGACGGTAGACGATCCGGCACGCCGGCTCCACCCCCGTCGGCGTGAGTGTCATGTGCAAGACGGCCACCCGAGCCAACCGTGTCACATACTCGAGTGGACGGTCGCGGCCGGTGAACGCCGTTGCGACCGACGAAATTCGGGGTGCGGCGGCGATTCGCGGCCGGGCCCGGCCGCCGGTGGCGGAGTGGAGCGGAGGACGGGCGCCGGACGGGCGGAGGACGGGCGGAGGACGGGCGGAAGACTGGCGCCGGACGGGCGTCCCGACCGGCGGGTAGGCTCGCCGACGCCAGATGACATCGCTCGACTGGATCATCGTCGGCGCCGCGGCGCTCTTCGCGATCTCCGGGTACTACCGGGGGTTCATCGTCGGCGCGCTGTCCCTGGCCGGCTTCGTCGGGGGGGCGCTCGTGGGCACGCGCTTGGCCAGCAGCCTCCTGCCCTCCGGAGACATGTCGCCCTACGCGCCGGCCTTCGGCCTGTTCGGGGCGGTCCTGGCCGGGGGGATCCTCGCGTCGGGCTTCGAGGGCCTCGGGCTGCGCCTGCGCCGGGCGGTGCGCCTGGCGCCGCTGGGCGTCCTCGACGGCCTGCTCGGGGCGGCGCTCTCGGCCTGCGTGGCCCTGGGCATCGCCTGGATCCTCGGGGCGGTGGCCCTCCAGGCGCCGGGGGTCGGGAGCCTCCGGCAGGACATCCAGCACTCGTCGATCCTCCGGCGCCTCAACGCGGCGCTCCCGCCGTCGGGCGGGATCCTCCACGCCCTCGCCCGCTTCGATCCGCTCCCGGCGCTCCGGGGGCCGCAGGCGGGGGTGACCCCGCCGTCGCCGGCGATCGCCCGGGATCCGGTCGTGCGCCGGGCGGCGCCCAGCGTCGTGCGGATCCTCGGGAGCGCGTGCGGCCTGGGGATCGAGGGCTCGGGCTGGGTCGCGGCCCCGGGCGTCGTCGTCACCAACGCCCACGTCGTGGCCGGGGAGGACGACACCGTGATCCAGGTGGGTGGCCACGAGCCGGGCCTCCCGGCGAAGGTGATCGGCTTCGACCCGACCAACGACATCGCCGTCCTGCGGGTGGCCGGCCTCGACCAGCCGACGCTGCCCCTCGCCGTCGACCCACCGGCCGGGCGGGCGGCGGCGATCATGGGCTACCCGAAGGACGGGCCGTTCGACGTGCGCCCGGGCCGGATCGGCCAGACCCAGACCGTCCTCACCCAGGACGCCTACGGCCGGGGCCCGGTCTCCCGGCTGCTGACGCCGCTGCGGGGACTCGTGCGCCCGGGGAACTCGGGCGGGCCGATGATCGACGCCCGGGGCCGGGTGGTGACGACGGTGTTCGCGGCGACGGTCGGCGGGGGGGAGCACGGGGGATACGGGGTCGCCAACGCGGCCGTGAGGCGGGATCTCGCCGGGACATCCGGGCCGGTTTCGACCGGGTCGTGCGCCGGTTAGCCGGGCGGAGACGTTTCGAGGGAGTAGCCTCAGCCGGTGCCGCCAGACAGCAAGACGCTCGTGATCGCCGAGAAGCCGTCGGTCGGACGGGACCTCGCCAAGGTCCTGACCGGCCCGTTCGCCAAGAGCGAGGGCTTCCTCGAGGGGCCGGACCACGTCATCACCTGGGCGGTCGGCCACCTCGTCCAGCTGGCCGACCCCGAGGAGTACGACCCGAAGTTCAAGAAATGGCGGATGGCCGACCTGCCGATCGTGCCCCCGCGGTTCAAGCTGGTCGTCCGGGACGAGCGGTCGAAGAAGCAGATGAGCGTGGTCAACAAACAGCTCCACCGCAAGGACGTCGGCGAGGTCATCAACGCCTGCGACGCCGGCCGGGAGGGCGAGCTGATCTTCGCCTACCTGTTCGAGAAGGCCAAGGCCGACAAGCCGGTCCGGCGGCTGTGGCTCTCGTCGATGACCAACAGCGCGATGCGCGACGCCTTCGCCCACCTCCGCCCGGCCGAGGAGCTCCAGAGCCTCGAGCAGGCGGCCCGGTCCCGGTCGGAGGCCGACTGGATCGTCGGCATGAACTCGACCCGGGCGGCGACCATCCGCCTGCGCTCGTCCTTCGACGGGGCGGTCTCGCTCGGGCGGGTCCAAACCCCGACCCTGGCCATCGTCGCCCGCCGGGAGGAGGAGATCCGGGCGTTCGTGCCCGAGCCCTACTGGCTGGTCGACGCGCGCTTCGAGCCGAGCGGGGACCCGACCCGTGCCTACGGCGGGCGCTTCCACGCCGGGGCCAAGCCCCGCATCCCGACCGAGGCCGAGGCCCGGGCGATCGTCCTGGCCGTCCGGGGGGGCGAGGGCGAGATCACCAAGCTCGAGAAGCGCAAGCAGACCGAGAAGCCGCCGATGCTCTACGACCTGACCTCGCTCCAGCGGGAGGCCAACACCCGCTTCGGGTTCTCGGCCCGGCGGACGCTCGGAGCGGCCCAGCGCCTCTACGAGGAGCACAAGGCGCTGACCTACCCGCGGACGAACTCCCGCTTCCTGACCGGGGACATGGTCGAGGAGATCAAGCCGACGGCCGAGCTGGTCGGCCACCGCCGGGAGTACGAGGAGGCGGCGGCCTACGTCACCGGCCTCGACCTCCTGCCCCTCGGGCGGGTGGTCGACGACGCGAAGGTCACCGACCACCACGCGATCATCCCGACCCGGACCGAGCACCCGGTCGAGAAGATGAACGACGACGACCGGCGAATCTACGACCTCGTCGCCCGGCGCTTCCTCGCCGTCTTCCACCCGGACGCGATCCTCGAGAACACCCGGGTCGAGACGACGGTGGCCGACCACGTGTTCCGCACCCGCGGAAAGGTCCTGCTCGTCCCCGGGTGGCGGGCGGTCTACCTGGCCATGCCCGACTCGGCCCGGCCCGCGGCGTCGGGGGCCGCGGGGGCCGCGGGGGGCGGGGCGGCGTCCGGGGACGACGACGAGGATCTCGACAGCGGGGTGCTCCCGCGGCTCGAGCAGGGCGAGCCGGCGCGGACGCTCGAGGTCGAGAGCCTGGCCAAGATGACCAAGCCGCCGCGGCGCTACACCGACGCGTCGCTGCTCGGGGCGATGGAGACGGCCGGGAGGCTGGTCGACGACGAGGAGCTCCGGGAGGCGATGAAGGATTCGGGGATCGGGACCCCGGCCACCCGGGCGTCGATCATCGAGCGGCTGATCGACGTCGGCTACATCGAGCGGGACGGTCGGGCGCTGGTGGCCACCGAGAAGGGTCGCAACGTGATCCGCCTGCTCGGCGAGCACGCCCTGACCTCCCCGGA
>JAXDHK010000407.1:0-11382 GCA_034664545.1 Solirubrobacteraceae bacterium | reverse complement strand
ATCTCCCGTGGTCGCGACCTTGGCCGCTCCGTCGATGTTCCACGCGACCCACCGGCACAACCGGCGGGAGGCGCTCAGCGAGAGTGAGAAGTGGGTGCACCGGCGGACGGGGTCCCCGGCCCGGGTGAGTCTGATGTCGGCGCGGACCGCCGGGGAGGCCGGCGTCGGGAGGTCGACCACCGCGCCCGGCAGGTGGTGGCGGTCGAATCCGCCGTCGTCCGGCACGGCGGAGACGGTAACACGCAGGGCTAGGTGAGCGGCCGGCCCCGGTGCGGGTCGGAGAGGATCTGGCCGCGAGGCTCGTCCACGCCCCGCTCGAGCATCCGCGTCGCCCGGGGGATCAGCCCGGCGAGGTAGGCGAGGACGGCGACGATCGAGCCGGCGAGGAGAACCTCGACCGTCCCGACCGACTGGCCGAGCGGGCCGGCGACGAGGAAGCCGAGGGGGAGCAGGCCGAGCGAGACCATCCAGTCGTAGGAGCTGACCCGGGAGAGCAGGTCCGGGGGTATCCGCTCGGCCAGCGCCGTCTCCCACCAGACGTCGAACAGGGCGACCCCGGTCCCGGCGAGGACGGTCACCGGGAAGACGACGACGAGGGTCAGGCCGGCGGCGTAGAGGATCACCGAGACCGGCCAGAGGAGCATCGCGAGCATCGCCGCGCGCATCGGATACCGGGGGCGCCACCGGGCCCCGACGAGCGAGCCGACCACCGTCCCGGCCCCGAGCGCGCTGGCCACGAGGCCGAACACCGCGATGTCGCCGTACTGCTCGCGCGCGACCACCGGTCCGAGCACGAACCACGGGGCGAGGCCGGCGAAGAGGGCGACGCAGAAGGCGGCCAGGGTCGCCCAGACCCAGGTGCGCGAGCGGACCGCCCGGAAGCCCTCCCGGACCTCGGCCCCGAGGGCCCTCCTCCCCGACCGGTCGGCCGCCGCGGGGGTCCGCGCCCGGGGGCGGACCCGGGTGAGGAGGGCGGCGCTCAGGAGGAAGGTCGCCGCGTCGAACCCGAAGGCCGGGCCGGCCCCGATCCCGAGGACGAGCGCCGTCCCGAGCGCCGGGCCGAGGAACTCGGCCGCGTTGTCGAACACCGCGGTCGCGGCCTTGGCCTCCTGGATCTCGTCCTCGGGCACCGTCTGGGGGAGGAGCCCGAACGCGGCCGGCCGGTGGAAGGCCTCGGCCGTCCCGAACAGGGCCTCGATCACCGCGATCTCCCAGACCTCGACCGTCCCGGCCAGGATCAGCCCGGCCAGGCCGGCGTGGAGGGCGAAGCGGGCGAGGTCGGTGACCACCATCACCCGGTGGCGGGGCAGCCGATCGGCCCAGACGCCCCCGAGGACGAGGAAGCCGATCAGGGGGATGGTCCCGGCGGCGAGGACCAGCCCGAGGTCGCTGGCGCTCCCGGTCAGGTCGATCACGAACAGGGCGAGCGCGATCGTGACGATCCGGTCGCCGAGGATGCTGGCCGACTGGGCCAGCCAGACCAGGCGGAAGTCGCGGTGGCGCAGGACCCGGAGGAGACGCGGGGGGCGCGGGAGGCGCGGGCGCCGCGGGGCGGGAGCGGCGGGGGGGCCGGACTCCGGCATCGGGGTCAGCGCCCGAGGGCCAGGGTGGTGATCACTGCCTCGTAGACACCGGCCCCGTAGGACTCCTCGGCCACGCTGACGTTCCCCCGGCCGGCGATCGTCGCCCGGAGGGTCGGGTCGCGCTCGACGGCGTTGGCCACCAGCCAGAACCGGCCGAGGTGGGCCGAGGTGGCCAGATCCTCGCGCGAGTCGCCGACCCCGAAGGTCTCCTCCCGGCGGAGGCCCCGGGCCCGCATGTGCGCGGCGACGGCGGCCGCCTTCGAGCCCCCGGCCGGGATCAGGTGGTAGCCCCGGACGTGGTCGAGGCCGGCCAGGGCCGGGGAGCGCCGGTGGACGACGCCGTTGTCGACCAGCCGCAGGGCGGCGTGCCCGTGCTCGGCCAGGAGCGCGTCGACCTCGCCGGCGTCGACCCGCCCCCGGAAGAGGTGCGAGATCTGGCGGCCGGTGTGCCAGGGCTCGTGGTACTCCAGGCGCCCGGGGTAGCGGTCGAGGAGGAGCGCCGGGGCGCCCGAGGCCTCGATCTGCTCATACACGGTCCGGTGGTCGGGGCGCAGGGCCCCGGTCAGCCAGTGCTCCTCCCCGTCGAAGACGAGCACGCACCCGGCCTCGTAGATGTATGACCCCGACCCGAGCAGGCGGGCGTCCTCGCCGACCTGGGTCTGGCGGCGGCCGGACATCAGGACGACCTCGACGTCCGCGCGCAGGCAGGCCTCGATCGCCCGGACCCCGAGCAGGGAGACCCGGCCGTCGCCGTCGTGGAGCAGCGAGGCCCCCCGACCGAGGAGCGTCCCGTCGAGGTCGAGGTAGACGCAGCGGGCGACCATGCCTGGCCTACTATGCCAAGCGGTGCCCCCGCTTCCCGTGACCGCCGGCCCATCGCCGCGTGAGCCGGAGGTGTGGAGCGGGCTCCTCGACGACGACCGGGTCGTCCATTCGGGGTGGGAGTACGCTCGGCCAGGGATCACGACCGACCTCCCCGGGGATCTCCACCCGCGCCTGCGGGAGGCGCTCCTCGGCGTCGGGATCGACCGCCTCTACTCCCATCAGGCCGAGGCGTTCGGGGCGGCGGCCGACGGCCCGGTGATCGTGACCACCGGGACCGCGTCGGGCAAGTCGCTGTGCTTCAACCTCCCGACCCTCGACGCCCTCTGCCGCGACCGGCGGGCCCGGGCCCTCTACCTCTATCCGACCAAGGCGCTCGCCCAGGACCAGGCCCGGGCGCTCGGCGCCCTCGGGCTCACCCGGGAGCTCCGCCCGGCGATCTACGACGGGGACACCCCGCCGGCGGCCCGGGCCCAGATTCGCCGGACGGCGAACGTGGTCCTGACCAACCCCGACATGCTCCACATGGGCATCCTCCCCAACCACGGGGCCTGGGGCGAGCTGTTCGCCAACCTCGCGGTCGTCGTGGTCGACGAGGCCCACGTCTACCGGGGGGTGTTCGGGTCCCACGTGGCCAACGTCCTGCGCCGGCTGCGCCGGATCGCCGCCGCCTACGGGACCGAGCCCCGCTTCCTGCTCGCCTCGGCGACGATCGCCAACCCGGTCGAGCTCGCCGAGCGGCTGACCGGCTTCGAGTCGGTGCGCCTGATCGACCGCGACGGGTCCCCGGCCAGCCGGCGGCGGCTCGCGGTCTGGAACCCCCCGGTCACCGACCCGGCGCTCGGCCTGCGCCGGTCGGCCCTGGCCGAGGGGGCCGAGCTCCTGGCCCGGCTCGTCTGCGAGGGCGCCCGGACGATCTGCTTCGTGCGCTCGCGCAAGGGCGTCGAGACCCTCCACCGGATGGCGGCGGCCGAGCTCGACCGGCTGGGCGCCGGGGAGCTGGCCGCCCGGATCACCCCCTACCGGGCCGGGTATACCGCGGCTCAGCGCCGGGAGATCGAGGGGCGCCTGTCGGCCGGGGAGCTCGCCGCCGTGATCACGACCGACGCCCTCGAGCTCGGCATCGACGTCGGCGGGCTCGACGCGGCGATCGTCGTCTCCTTCCCCGGGACGGTGGCCAGCCTCCGCCAGATGTGGGGCCGGGCCGGCCGGCGCCGGACCGGGCTGGCCGTGTACATCGCCGGGGACGACGCCCTCGACCAGTTCTTCGCCCGGCATCCGGCCGAGTTCCTCGACCGGCCGGTCGAGGCGGCGATCCTCGACCACGAGTCCGAGGAGATCCACCTCCGCCACGTCGTCTGCGCCGCCCACGAGGGCCCGCTCGAGCTGCCCGGCGACGCCGAGTTCCTCGGGCCCCGGCTCGAGGCCTACGCCGAGCGCCTGGTCGGGACGGGCGACCTCCGGCGGAAGGGGTCGACGTTCGTCGTGCGCCGCCGCGAGCGCTATCCGGCCGGGGAGGTGTCGCTCCGGTCGGCCTCGGCCGCCCGCTTCGCGATCATCGAGACCCGTACCGGGGAGCTGCTCGGGACCGACGACGCCTCCCGGGCCTACTCGACCCTCCACGAGGGGGCGATCTACCTCCACCTCGGACGCCGGTACATCGTCCGCGGGCTCGACCTCGAGTCCCGGGAGGCCTGGGTCGAGCCGTTCGACGGGGACTACTACACCCAGCCGAAGTCCGACACCGAGACCCTGATCGAGCGGCTGCTCGACCGCCGGGAGACGCTCGGGGTCCGGCTGTCCTTCGGGCGGGTGACGGTGACCGACACCGTGCTGGCCTTTCAGCGCCGGCGCACGGCCGACCACGAGGCGATCGACCTGACCGCGCTCGACCTGCCCGCCTCGACCTTCCCGACCCAGGCGCTCTGGTTCGAGCTGGGCGACCTGCTCCGGGCCGACTTCCCCGCCGAGCTCCTCCTCGGCGCCCTGCACGCCACCGAGCACGCCCAGATCGCCGTCCTCCCCCTCCTGGCGATGTGCGACCGGTGGGACATCGGCGGCCTCTCGACCAACGCCCATCCCCAGACCGGGGGGCCGACGATCTTCATCCACGACGGTCACCCCGGGGGGGTCGGCATCGCCCGCCAGGCGTTCCGGGAGTTCGAGGCTCTGGTGGCCGACGCCCATCGCCTGATCGGGGAATGCCGGTGCGAGCACGGGTGTCCGTCGTGCATCCAGTCGCCCAAGTGCGGCAACCTGAACGAGCCGCTCTCCAAGCGGGGGGCCCTCGAGGTCCTCGGGCGGATGCAGCGGGATCGCTCGACCGGCTGACGGCGTCCGCTAAAGCCGTACCATTAGCGCCTAGCGTGGGTGCACAAGAAGCCATGCGGCCCGGCCGCGTGCTCCGGGGCGTGAGTACCGCACCGGCGCGCGAGAGGCGCATTCCTCTGCTGTTGGCGGTGCCGGGCGCGGCGCTGGCGCTGGCTGCCGCCGCCCTCCTGGTCGCCTTCATCGTCTCGGCGAGCACCGCCCACACCGACCCGATCGACCCGGCCCACCAGCCGGCGATCACCGAGGGGCCGGCGAACCGGATCGCCCTGCGCGAGGGCTGGGTGCTCGTCCGCGACCCGGCCAACCAGGGCGTCCGGCTCGGCTATCCGAAGGGGACGTTCGTCGGGACGGCGATCTCGGTGCCCCACGTGGCCAACGCCTCGCCGGTGACCGGGAACGCCGGGATCAAGAACTTCTACGGTTCGGTCGCCTGGTACCGGACGACGTTCACCGTCCCGACCGACGGGGTCTACGCCGTGCGCTTCGAGTCGGTCAACCACCGGGCCGACGTCTGGCTCGACGGGAAGAAGCTCGGGTCCCCGCACGTGGGCACCTACCTCCCGTTCGAGATGCACTTCCACGCCGCGCCCGGTCCCCACGCCCTCGTGGTCCGGGCCGACTGGCGCGATCCGACCGCCCAGAGCCTGGCCGGCTACCACCGGACGTGGTTCAACTTCGGCGGCATCAACGGGGAGGTGAGCCTCCGGGCGATCGGACCGAGCGACCTCGTGAGCCCGATGCTCCACACGACGCTGGCCCCGGCCTCCGACGGGTCGGTCGCCGCCCTGGTGACGGTGAGCGTCGAGGTCCACAACAACTCGCCCGACCGGACGATCGCCCCGACGGGCACCCTCGCCAACGGGGACGGGTCGGTCAACCTCGACTTCGACCCGGTGTTCGTGCCCGAGGGGAAGGTGGTCACGACCGAGGCCCGGGTCGCGGTCAACAACCCGGCGCTCTGGTCCCCCGACCACCCGAACCTCTACCAGCTCGACCTGAAGGTCGGCGACGAGGTCGATTACCGGGCGCGGGTCGGCCTCCGGGAGATCACCGGAGACGGCGGCCGCCTCGTCCTCAACGGGAAGCCCCTGTCGCTCCGGGGGGCCTCGATCCAGGAGGACATCCTCGGACACGGGGACGGGCTGACCCCGGCCGACCAGGACACGATCGTCGCCGAGCTCAAGGCGCTCGGGGCCAATGCCACGCGTTCCCAGCACCCGCTCGACCTCGGGCTGCTCGAGCGCCTGGACGCCGCCGGGATCCTCGTCTGGCAGGGCATCGGCCCGGTCGACTCGCCCGGCTACTGGAGCTCGAGCACGCCCCCGCTCGAGCGCCTGGCCGAGAAGCGGGCGCGGATCACCGTGCGCCAGGCCCAGATGCACCCGTCGATCATCGCCTGGAACCTCGCCAACGAGGTGGCCGGGAACGGACACCCGGGCGGCCAGATCCCCTACATCCAGCACGTCGCCCGGTGGATCCACGAGACCGACCCGGGTCGCCTCGTCGCCCTCGACATCTGGGGGCCGCACCCGCCGAAGGTCGCCGGACCGACCTACGACGACATCGACGCCATCGGCGAGACCAACTACCTCGGGTGGTACGAGGCGCCCCTGGTCCCCCAGGCCGAGCTCGTAGCGAAGATCCGCAACCGCCTGGACTCGCTGCACCGGACCTTCCTGGGCAAGGTCCTGATCGTCAGCGAGTTCGGCGCCGAGGCCAACTACCTGAACCCGGATCCCGTCCCCGGGAGCTACACCTTCCAGGCGCGCCTCCTGGGCACCCATATCGCCACCTACCGGACGCTCCCCTACCTCAGCGGGATGCTCGTCTGGGACCTCCGCGACTTCGCGGTCTCCCCGTCCTTCGCCGGGGGGTCGATCCGCCACGCGGTGGCCCACATCTCGCTGGTCCGGGGCCTCAACCAGAAGGGCCTGATCAGCTACGAGGGCGTCAAGAAGGGGAGCTTCACCACCGTCCAGAAGGCGTTCGCCGCGGCCGCCGCCGGCACCCCGGCCTCGCCCTGACCAGCGCCGGGGTCGCCCTGACCCGCGCCGGGGTCGCCCTGACCAGCGGCCGGGCGAGCTCCTCAGATCAGAGCGTTCCGACCCGGCCGACCGGCCAGTAGATCGAGACCGCCTGGCCGATCACCCAGCCGAGGGGCACCGGCCCCCAGAAGCGGCTGTCGTCGGAGTTGCCGCGGTTGTCGCCCATCACGAACACCGACCCCTTCGGGACGGTGATCGCCCGGGGGAGATCGCAGTCCTCGCCCCCGGCGCACGCCGCGATGTAGGGGTCGGACTCCTGGACCCCGTTGCGCAGGACGTGGCCGTCGCGGACGGCGATCCGGTCGCCGCCGACCCCGACCACCCGCTTGATGAACGCCTTCGAGGAGGCGGTCGCCGTCGGGCGGGGGCACGGGCTGTCGGTCGGGACGGGGACGCCGCACCGGGCGGGCATGGCGTCGGCTCCGGTCGGCGGGTTGAACACGACGACCTGTCCGACCTGGGGGGTGGCGCCGAGGCGGTGGGAGAAGCGGTTGACCAGGACCCGGTCGCCGACCTTGAGCGTCGGCTCCATCGACGGGCTGGGGATCCGGTAGGGCTTGACCGCGTAGGCCTGGACGCAGAAGGCGAGCCCGAGGGCGACCGCGACGGTCAGGACGAACTCGAGGAGCCCCCGCCCCGGCCGGCGGTGTGACTTGGTCATCGTTCGATGATGGCAAGCCGCGCCGGGCGGCGGGGCAGTCAGGCCGCGCTGCCGCGGGCCATCCGGCGGAGGTCGAGCGCCGCGTCGAGCACCTCGTCGCTGACGCCGTGCTCCCGGGCCACCTCCCGGAGGGTGCGCCCGCTGGCGGTCGCTTCGGTGACGATCGCGCTGGCCCGGTCGTAGCCGATGTACGGGTTCAGGGCGGTGGCCACGGCCAGGGTCGACTCGGCGCTGCGCTCGCAGCCGGCGCGGTTGGCCTCGATCCCGGCGACGCACTTCTGGTCGAGCACGGTCACCGCGCTGGTCAGCAGGCGGATCGACTCGAGCAGGTTGCGGGCGATCAGGGGGATGCGGACGTTCAGCTCGAAGTGCCCCTGGAGCCCGCCGATGGTGATCGCCGCGTCGTTGCCGATGACCTGGCCGGCGACCTGGAGGACGACTTCGGGGATCACCGGGTTGACCTTGCCCGGCATGATCGAGGAGCCCTTCTGGAGCTCGGGGAGAAGGAGCTCGCCGATGCCCGCCCGGGGCCCCGAGCCCATCAGCGAGAAGTCGTGGCAGATCTTGGTCAGGGAGACGGCGAGCACCTTGAGCGCCCCCGACAGCTCGACCAGGGAGTCCCGGCTGGCCTGGGCCTCGAACGCGTCGGCCGGGGCCGACACGGTCAACCCGGTGTCGGCGGCCAGCCGCTCGCGGACCCGGGCCGCGAACTCGGGGTGGGTGTTGAGACCCGTGCCGACCGCCGTCCCCCCGAGCGGGATCTGGGCCACCCGGGGGAGGGTGTCCGAGATGCGGGCCTGGCCGAGGCGGATCTGGGCGGCGTAGCCGGCGAACTCCTGGCCGAGGGTGACCGGGACCGCGTCCATCAGGTGGGTGCGCCCGGCCTTGACGATGTCCTCGAAGTCCCGGGCCTTGCCGGCCAGGGTGGCCTCGAGCCCGGCGAGCGCCGGGAGGAGCTCCCGGGTGACCTGCTCGAGGGCGGCGAGGTGGACCGCCGACGGGAACACGTCGTTGGAGGACTGGCCGAGGTTGACGTGATCGTTGGGGTGGGCCCCGTCACCGGCCAGGGTGGCGATCACCTCGTTGGCGTTCATGTTCGTCGAGGTTCCCGACCCGGTCTGGAAGACGTCGATCGGGAACTGGTCGTCGTGGCGCCCGTCGGTGACGGCGGCCGCCCCCGCGGCGATCCGGGCGGCGAGCTCCGGGTCGAGGAGGCCGAGCTCGCCGTTGACCAGCGCCGCCGCCCCCTTGATCCGGGCCAGCCAGTGGACGACGCTCGCCGGGACGGGCTCCCCGGAGATCGGGAAGTTGTCGATCGCCTTGCGGGTCTCCCCGCCGTAGAGCGGGGTCGGCGCCCCGGGCCTCGACGGTGGGGACTGGGTCGTGTCTACCGGGCTGTCGGCTGGCGTCATCGCTCGTCTCTCGGGTTGGGCTGCACGTTACACACAGAAGGCGGCCAGCTCCCGGGCCACGCCGACCGGGTCGTCGTAGGCGAGAAGGTAGCCGGTGCCCGGGAGGACCCGCAGCTGGGCGTCGGGGATCAGATCGAGAGCCTCCTCGGCGAGCGCGAGGGGATGCAGGTGATCGGCGTCGGCCCAGAGGAGGAGCACGGGCTGGGCCAGCTGGGAGTAGGCCCCGAGCAGCTGGTCCTGGGGCCCCGCCGGCCACCGGGCGGCGAACCGGGCCCACGAGCGCGCGAGCTGGGCGTTGCCCCCGACGTCGGCGAAGGCGTGGCGGACGAGGTCCGAGGTCTCGGGGGTCCCCCGGGCCGAGAGCTTCGGCCCGAGCTCGGGGCGAAACACGGCCCGGGCGCCGTAGGAGAGCGCCCGGTCGAGACCCGGGACGGCGGCCGCGCGCACGGCGATCCGCCAGGTGCGCCGCAGGC
This sequence comes from Solirubrobacteraceae bacterium, assembly GCA_034664545.1. Lineage (GTDB taxonomy): Bacteria > Actinomycetota > Thermoleophilia > Solirubrobacterales > Solirubrobacteraceae > Palsa-513. The sequence goes on along the minus strand of JAXDHK010000407.1, from coordinate 2,055 downwards.
GGGCGTGGGTCGGGCGCCCGTGCATCCGGTTGGGCATGAGGACGATCCGGGCCGGGCGGACCCGGCCGGCGAGCGCGCAGTGGAGGACGAGCTCGGCCCCGAGGTCGTGGCCCCCGAGCATCGGCCGAGGGCCGAGCACCTCCTCGCTGAACCCGGTCAGGACGTCGCAGAACCACTCGCGGGTGTAGGGGTAGCCCTTCCCGGCCTCGGAGTCCCCGTGGAGGGGGAGGTCGGGGAGGACGAGGCGAAACCGGTCCGAGAGCGAGTCGACGATCGGCTCCCACTCCTTGTGGGAGAGCATCGCCGAGTGGAACAGGGCGAGGGTCGGCCCGGTGCCGGTCTCCCGGTAGGCGACCCGGGCGCCGTCGGAGTGGTGGTAGAGGCGGAGCCTCATCCGCTGCGCTCGCCGGCGCCGATGCCCCGGTGGAGCGCGTCCAGCGACGCCGGGACGGCCTCGCGCAGGGCCGCCGCCGACTCGATCCGGCGCTGGAGCTCGCTGGCGATGCCGTTGGTGTGACCGGCGCCCCGCCGGGTCGCCCCGACCAGGTAGCCGAGCTCGAGGGCGGCGGCCGGGGTCCTGACCGCCCGGACGGCGAGCCGGTCGGCCGTCCCGGTCAGGAGCGATCCGACCGCCAGGAGCTGGCCGGCGGTTCGGGCGTGGTCCACGCACGCGGAGATCGGCGTCCCCCCGGGGAGGCGGACGGCCGCCGGGGCCGACGCGAGGGCCCGCTCGAGCGCGGCCGAGCCGGCGGCGCACCCCGGGGCCGGCGGGGGAGCCTTGGCATCGCAGGCGGCGAGGGCCGCGGCGAGGCCGATGACGATCCCGACGGGTCGGCCGAACCGGATCCTCATGGCGCCATCGTATTGGCAGGTCACGCCCGCGGTGGGGTCGGGCCCGCGGCCGGCGGTCGAGCCGTGGGCGATCCGTCCGGGTCGGGGACTACCGTGGCGATCATGGGTCTCGTCCCCGGCGATCCGCTCGCCCACCGGGCCCTCGACTCCCTCCTGCGGGCCGAGGCGAGCGTCCGCCGGCGGCTGTCGAGCGAGCTCCAGCGGGAGGGCCTCTCGGCCTCGGGCTTCTCGGTGCTGGTCGTGTTGAACACGGCCGGGGGCGAGCTCGAGATGCGGGCGCTGCGGGCCCGGCTGCGGATGTCCAAGGCGAACGCGAGCGAGGTCGTCTCGACGCTCGAGACCGCCGGCCTCGTCGAGCGCCGCCGCCTGGCGCGGGACCGGCGGGCGGCGAGCGTCCTCCTCAGTCGGCCCGGGCGGGAGGCGGTCGACCGGCTCTTCCCGGAGCACACCCGGCGGGTCGCGGACACCTTCGCCGTCCTCGACGAGGACGAGAAGCGCTCGCTGGCTCAGATCTGCCGGAAGCTCGCGGCTTAAGGCGGTCCCGGCCCATGGCGCCGCGCCGGTCAGCCGGCTGGGGACGCCCCGGCGAGGATGGCGTAGAAGGCCGGGTACGAGCCGGCTCCCCGTCGGGGAGGCGGTGACTCGCCGTTGCCGTATCCGTGCCGCTGTCAAGCAGCGTGAACGACTCCGGCGGGAACAGCTGGTCGATCTCATCCTCCCGGAAGATCGCCGGGGTGACCCCGGTGGCTCCGATCAACTGCCCGCACGAGCGGGCGGCCTCGATCTGCTGGGGCCGTCCCATCTGATGGAACACGGTCCGGATGTAGAGGTTGGCGTCGCCGATCTCGTCGTGGAAGGACGCCACCTCGGAGCATCGGGCATCGTCTCCGTTCCGGATATGGCACCAGGGCTGGCGCGGTGTGCGCAGTCTACGAGTGTCAGGAATCTCGGTCGAAAGTCGGGAGGGTGGTGATACGGAGCCCCCCGGACGGCCGGCCGCTAGCAGGCGGCGGTCCGGTAGGCCGCCTCGCCTGGCTTCGACACCTCGCGCGTCCACCCGGGTCCCGCCGACCGACCCGACCTAGAATCCAGGGCCGTGGCCTACCGGACCGTCGATCCCCAGCAGTGGTTCCCGGATCTCGAGCACGAGGTGCTCGAGCGCTGGCGCGAGCGCGAGGTCTTCGCCGAGTCGCTGCGCCGGCG
>JAXDHK010000406.1:0-10601 GCA_034664545.1 Solirubrobacteraceae bacterium | reverse complement strand
TCGATCGGCGTCAGGTCGTCGCCGGGCCCTGTTCTCGATCGCCCCGAGCTCATGCGCGGTCGCCGACCGCGGGGGCTCGACCAAGGGTACTGACGGTCCACCCGCCCCCGCCCCGGTTTGGACACCGGGCCAAGTCGCTCCCCCCATCCGAGGCCGATACTTTCTGGATGGCGCTCAGCGGCAGCGGCGACCGGGCTGGGTACACCAGCGCCGAGGCCCATGAGGATCCGACCGACCTGATGGACGCCACTCTCGCCGGCGTCGACCTCGGGCGCCTGGTCGACGCGGTGGCCACCCGGCTGCGCGGCCGGGGCGTGACCTTCGGGGCGGAGGCGGCGTTTCGGGTCGACCCCGTCCCCCGGGTGATCAGCGCCGAGGAGTGGGCGCCCCTCGCGGCCGGACTCGTCCAGCGCGTCCGGGCCCTCAACCGCTTCGTCGCCGACGTCTACGCCGACCAGCGGATCGTCGACGCCGGCGTCATGCCCGGCGAGGCGATCACGACGGCCGAGTTCTTCGAAGCCGAGCTGGTCGGCATGCCCGTGCCCCCGGCGACCTGGATCCCCGTGGCCGGCCTCGACGTCATCCGCGACACCGACGGGGACTTCAAGGTGCTCGAGGACAACGTCCGCACCCCGTCGGGGCTGGCCTACGCGATCGCCGCCCGGGACGCCCTGACCCAGAGCCTCCCGGTCCCGGCCGAGGTGCGCTCGCTCGGGGACGCCTACGAGCTCCTCGGCCGGACGCTCCGCGCCGCCGCCCCCGACGGGGTCGACGAGCCGACGATCGTCGTCGTCAGCGACGGCCCCCACAACGCGGCCTACTACGAGCACGCGACCATCGCCGGCGAGCTCGGGCTCCCCCTGCTGAATCCCGGCGACCTGCGCCTCCGCGCCGGTCGGGTGATGGCCCGGATCGGCGGGCGCCTCCGACCGGTCGACGTCGTCTACCGCCGGACCGACGGCGACCGGCTGTTCGAGCCCTCGGGCGCCCCGACCCCCCTCGGTGAGGTCCTCGCCGAGCCCTGGCAGGCCGGCCGGGTCGGCCTGGTCAACGCCTTCGGGACCGGGGTGGCCGACGACAAGCTGATCCACGCCTACGTCGAGGACATCGTCCGCTTCTACCTCGGCGAGGACCCGCTCCTCCGGTCGGTCCCGACCTACGACCCGAGCCAGCCCGACCAGCTCGCGATGGTGCTCGACCGGATCGGGGAGCTCGTGATCAAGCCCCGGAGCGGGCACGGCGGCGCCGGGGTCGTCGTCTGCCCCCACGCCGACCCCGCCGACGTCGACCGGGCGGCCGCGGCGGTGCGCGCCAACCCCGGGCATTACATTGCGCAGGAGATGGTCGTCCTCTCCCGCCAGCCGACCGTCTGCGACGGGCGCCTCGAGCCCCGGCATGTCGATCTGCGGCCGTTCGTCATGGCCCGGGGGGACGAGGTCGACGTCATCCCCGGCGGCCTCACCCGGGTCGCCTTCACCCGTGGGGCCCTGGTGGTCAACTCCTCGCAGAACGGCGGTGCCAAGGACACGTGGGTACTCGCGTGACCCGGCCGCTCATCGGCGTCACCACCTCGGAGCTGCGCCGGCCCGAGAGCGTGTCCGCTCGCCCCGAGGGCGAGCCCGGACAGCCGGAGATGGCGCTCGGCCTCAAGTACCTCGAGGCGGTCGAGCGGGCCGGCGGCATCCCCGTCGTGCTCCCGCCGCTCCGCGGGCCGGCGATCCCCTCGCTCCTCTCGAGCCTCTGCGGCCTCCTCCTCTCCGGGGGGCCCGACCTCGACCCGATCGCCTACGGGGCCCACGGCCACGCCATGCTCGGGCCGACCGAGCCGGCCCTGGACGCCTTCGAGGTCGCCCTCGCCCGGGCGGCCGACCGGCGCGGGATCCCGACCCTCGGCATCTGCCGGGGCGCCCAGGCGATCAACATCTCCCGGGGAGGCACGCTCCACCAGCACCTCCCCGAGGTCACCGACGGGACGATCCTCCACCGTCAGACGATCCCCGGTGACAAGACCTGCCACGACGTGACGATCGCCCCCGGGAGCATGCTCGCCGAGATCGTCGGCCCCGGCCGGCTGGCGGTCAACTCCTTCCACCACCAGGCCATCGACCTGCTCGGTCGCGGGCTGCGGGCCGTCGCCTGGGCCCCGGACGGGACGGTCGAGGCGGTCGAGGCCCCGGCCCGTCCGCTCCTCCTCGGGGTCCAGTGGCACGCCGAGACGCTGGTCGCCCACCGCCGCCACCGGGCGATCTTCAAGCGGCTCGTGCTCGCCGCCCAGGCCCACGCCGAGGGCCAGTCGCGTGCCGACGCCGCCTGACGCCGGCGCCCGGGACCCCCTCGTCGAGCCGGACTGGGCCCGCTGGGACGAGCAGGCGGCGAGCTCGCCCTGGACGATCGGCATCGAGGAGGAGGTGATGCTGCTCGACCCGGACCGGTGGGCGCTCGACGCCCAGATCGACACGGTTCTTCCGGCCCTCCCCGACGGCCTCGCCAGCCACGTCGGGGCCGAGACCCACGGTTCGGCCCTCGAGCTCCGGACGGGCGTCCACCCGAGCGTAGGGTCCGGGATCGGGGAGCTCCGCCATCTTCGCCGAGCGCTGGCCGACGAGCTCCAGGTGCTCGGCCTCCGGGCCGCGGCGGCCGGGATGCACCCGTTCGCCGTCTGGCAGGACACCGAGATCTCCTCCGGCGCCCGCTACCAGATGCTCCACGGGTCGATGCGCGAGCTCGCCCGCCGGGAGCCGACCTTCGCCCTCCACGTCCACGTCGCCCTCCCCGACCGGGAGGCGGCGACCCGGGCCATCAACCAGATGCGCGCCCACGTGCCCCTGCTCCTCGCCCTCTCGGCCAACTCGCCCTACTGGCAGGGACGCGACACCGGCCTCGCCTCGGCCCGGACCCCGCTGTTCCAGGGCTTCCCGCGGGTCGGCATCCCCCGGGCCTTCGCCGACTACGCCGACTACGTCGAGTCGATCGACCTGCTCCTGCGCTGCGACGCCTTCCCCGAACCGACCTTCCTCTGGTGGGACGTCCGCCTCCAGCCCCGGTTCGCGACGATCGAGGTCCGGATCATGGACGCCCAGACCGAGCTCAGCCGGTGCGCCGCCCTGGTCGCGCTCGTCCAGAGCCTCGTCCGCCTCGAGGTCGAGGAGGGCTTCGCCACCCCGGCCCTGGTCGGCGCTCCCGAGGTGCTGGCCGAGAACCGCTTTCTCGCCGCCCGCGACGGGGTCGAGGCCGAGCTGATCGATCCGGATGCCGGGTGCCGGATCCCGGTGCGCGACCTCCTGGCCGGGACCGTCGCCGCCTGCCGACCCCACGCCGAGGACCTCGGCTGCGCGGCCGAGCTCGAGGCCACCGGGGCGATCAGCGACCGCCCGGACCCGGCCTGGCAGCGTGAGGCCGCCGCCGGACCCGACGGGCTCCCGGGCCTGGTCGAGGCGCTGGCCGCGGTGTTCTAGACGCCCGGGGCCCGCCGGCCCCGGGCGACGTAACTTAGGTGCCGCTCACCGAGGCCTCAGCCGCCGCTCAGGAATCCGCGCTTCAATGGTCGTGACGGAAAGCCCGGCGACGCCTCAAGCCGCGCCGCCCGTCACCCCCACAATGATCCCGACGCCGACCGACCCGAGCCCGCAGACCGACGCGGTGCAGCCGGCGGCGCGGGGCGTCATCGGCCCGGGCGGCTGCCTCGCCGCGCCCTGCTACGGCGGCCGCCCGCCGGTGCCCCACTCCACCCGCCGGCCACCCTTCCGCGGCTCGTGAGCTTCGCCGACCCACCGTTTCTCATCGGCCTCCTGATCGTCCCCGTGGCGCTCTACTGGTACCTCGGGCGCCAGCGCCGGCGCCGGGCGCTCGCCCGGGCGTTCGCCGCCCCCGAGCTCACCCCGTCGGTGATGCCCAACCGCCCGGGCCTGCGCCGGCACGTTCCGATGCTCGTCCTCCTCGCCTCGATCGTCGCCCTCATCTTCGCCACCGCCAAGCCCCAGGTCAGCGCCTCGGTTCCGGTCGGCGGGGCGGCGATCATGCTCGCCACCGACGTCAGCGGCTCGATGCTCGCCACCGACGTCGCACCCAACCGGGTGAGCGCCGCCCAGCGGGCGGCCAACACCTTCGTCCTCGGGATCCCCAAGGAGGTCAGGGTCGGGGTGATGTCCTTCAACCAGTCGCCGTCGGTCCTCTCGCTCCCGACCCGCGACCGGGCCGAGACCTTCGCCGCCCTCGGGCGCCTCCAGCCCGGCGGGGGGACGGCGGCCGGCAACGCCATCGAGGAGTCCGCCGGGATCCTCGGCCGCCTGCGCACGGCGAACGGGCGCCAGGCGCCGGCGGCCATCGTCCTGCTCTCCGACGGGAAGACGACGAGCGGAATCGACCCGACCCGCGCCGCCCGCGACGCCGCCCGCCTCCACATCCCGGTCTACACCGTCGCCCTCGGGACGGCCCAGGGCTCGATCACCGTCAAGCGCAAGAACGGGACCACGGTGAACCGCCAGGTCCCGCCCGACCCCCAGGCGCTCGCCGAGATCGCCCGGATCTCCGGGGGCAAGACGTTCGCCGCGGCGGACGCCGCCGGGCTGCGCACCGTCTACCAGCATCTCGGAGCCCAGCTCGGGCGCCGACAGGAACAGCATCAGATCGCCGGGTACTTCGTCGGGTCGGGGCTCGTCCTGCTGCTCGTCGGCAGCAGCGCCTCGCTCCTCTGGTTCGGCCGACTCATCTAACGAGAAGGAGACAGACGCCATGACCAACATCGACCTCGGGCTCTCCGAGGATCCCCGGATCGAGCTCCAGGAGGCCCTCTCGGAGGTCAAGCGGGTGATCGTCGGCCAGGAGGCCATGCTCGAGCGCCTGCTCGTCAGCCTCCTCGCCGGCGGCCACGTCCTGCTCGAGGGGGTTCCCGGCCTGGCCAAGACGCTGACGGTGAAGACGCTCGCCCAGGTGCTCGGCGGCTCGTTCAGCCGGATCCAGTTCACCCCCGACCTCGTCCCCGCCGACCTCGTCGGCACGCGGATCTACCGGCCCGACACCGGGCGCTTCGACATCGACCTCGGGCCGGTGTTCGCAAACTTCGTCCTCGCCGACGAGATCAACCGGGCCCCGGCCAAGGTCCAGTCGGCCCTGCTCGAGGTCATGCAGGAGCAGCAGGTCACGATCGGGGGCTCGAGCTACCCGGTGCCCCGGCCGTTCCTCGTGATGGCGACCCAGAACCCGATCGAGTCCGAGGGGACCTACGCGCTCCCCGAGGCCCAGGTCGACCGGTTCCTGATGAAGATCATCGTCGACTATCCGTCCTTCGGCGAGGAGGCCGCCGTCGTCGGGCGGAGCCTCGCCCCCCCGATCGTCGTCAGCCAGCGCCTCGAGATCGCCGACCTCGACCGCTTCGCCGCGGCCTCCGAGGCGGTGCTGGTCGACCGGGAGATGATCGGGTACGCCGTGTCCCTGGCCAGCGCCACTCGCGACCCGGCCGCCTACGGGGTCCCCGGCATCGCCCAGTTCATCGAGTACGGGTCGAGCCCCCGGGGATCGCTGGGCCTGGTCCGGGCCGCCCGGGTCCTGGCCATGTTCCGGGGGCGCCGCCACGTCACGACCGAGGATCTCCGCGACTTGGCCCCCGACGTCCTGCGCCACCGGATCGTCCTGTCCTACGACGCCCTGAGCGAGGGCGTGACCGCCGACGGGCTGCTCGAGCAAATCCTCGCGACGGTCGCGGTCCCGGTCGACGATCACATCCGCCTCCACGAGCGGGCGGCGTGACCGAGCCGCATCACCTCGAGCCTCCGGCCGGCCGGCAGGGCCCGGGTCCGATGCCCCAGGGCCTGATCGACCGGCTCGGGCTCGGCCTCGTCCGGCGGACGGCCCGCGGCCTGCCCGGGGACCTGCGCTCGGCGAGCGTCGGGGCCGGGACCGAGCTCGCCCTCCTGCGGACCTACGAGCCCGGCGACGACGTCCGCAACATCGACGCGGCCTCGACCGCGCGCACCGGCGAGCCGCACGTCCGCCTCCACGTCCCCGAGCGGACTCATGTGACCTGGATCGTCCTCGACGTCTCCCCGTCGATGGCCTTCGGGACGACGACCCGGCTCAAGGCCGACGTCGCCGAGGGCGCGGCCCTCGTCATCGGCCGCCTCGGTGTCCGGCGGGCCGGGAGCCTCGGCCTGGTCACCTTCGGAGCCGGCCGGGTCCACCTCCACCCCCCCCGGTCGTCCAAGCCCGGGATGCTCGTCCTGCGCCGGATCCTCGCCGAGGGCGTCGGGCGCGACGGCCACCGCGACCCGCACGCCCTCGCCCATGCCCTCCGGGAGATCGGCATGTACTCCCGGGCCCCCGGACTCGTCTCGGTGATCTCGGACTTCCGCGACCAGGAGGACTGGGTCCGCCCCCTGACCGCGCTCCGCGCCCGCCACGCCGTCCTGGCCGTCGAGATCTCAGACCCCCGGGAGAGCGAGCTTCCGGCCGCCGGGCGCCTGCTCGTCGTCGACCCGGAGTCGGGGGAGACGCTCGAGGTCGACACCTCCCGGCGGGTCCGCAAGCGCTTCGCCGCCCTCGAGGCCGAGCGCCGGACGGCGCTCGTCGCCGACCTGCGCCGAGCCCGGGTCGACCACGCCGTCCTCTCGACCGACGGCGACTGGCTGCTCGAGCTGGGACGGCGCCTGCGATGAGCTTCGCCTCCCCCTGGTGGCTGCTCGGCCTCCTGCTCCTCCCGCTGGCCCTCGCCGCCTATCTGGCCGCCCGCCGGCGCGCCCGGCGCTTCGCGGTGCGCTTCACCGCCGTCCCGGCCCTCCGGCTCGCCGCCGGAACCGCCTTCCCCTGGCGGCGCCACCTCCCGGCCGCGATGCTCCTGGTCGCGCTCGCGGCGATCGTGACGACCCTCGCCCGCCCCGAGCGGACGGTCCGGATCCCGGTCGGCCGGGCCTCGATCGTCCTGGTCACCGACCACTCGGGCTCGATGAACGCCACCGACGTGACCCCGAGCCGCCTGGCCGCGGCGCAGCGGGCGGCCGACACCTTCATCAAGAGCCTCCCCCAGCAGGTCCGGGTCGGCGTGGTGGCGTTCAGCAACGCCCCGGACGCGGTGGAGGCGCCGGGCCTCGACCACGCCTCGGCCCAGCGGATCGTCGACGCCCAGCTCGCCTTCGGGGCGACGGCGACCGGGGACGCCCTGGCGCTGGCCCTCCAGCTCCTCCACTCGGGCCCGAAGCTGCCCTCGGCGATCGTCCTCCTCTCCGACGGGTCGGCCAACACCGGGCAGGATCCGCTCCAGGTGGCCGGGGCGGCCGCCGCCCAGAAGGTGCCGATCTACACGGTGGCGCTCGGGACCGAGAACGCCACGGTCCCGAACCCCAACCAGTTCGGGCCCCCGCTGGCGGCCCCGCCGGATCCCGAGCTGATGGCGGCGATCGCCCGGGCCTCCCACGCCCAGACGTTCACCGCCCAGGACGCCGGCTCGCTGAACTCGATCTACAAGCGGCTCGGAAGCCAGCTGGGCACCGCGACCCGCAAGGAGGACATCACCACCGGCTTCGCGATCGCCAGCCTCGTCCTCCTGGCCGCCGCCGCCGGGGCCTCGCTCGCGCTCGGCAGCCGGCTGCCCTAGCCGCCCCGACCGACCGGCCGGCCACGCCGCGCCGGTCGCGGACGGCGCCCGGAAGCGGCGCCGGCCGGCCTACTCCTCCGGACTGGCGCCGGCCGGCCTACTCCTCGCGCCGGGGCGGGCGCCGGGCCTGGTCGACGTCGTCGTCGTGGTGGCGCTTGGGGCTGAACACGAAGTGCCAGAGCGCCCAGATTCCGCCGTAGCCGAGCACGAGCGAGGCCACGGACGCGACGACCAGGGGAGTCGTGTTGGTCGTGGCCAGGGGAAGCATGGCGGCCGACCCTAACAGGGTGCCCTCCCGGCCCCGCCGGGTGGTCCGGGGTTGCTTGGTAGGCTCGTCCGCGTGGGCGCCGCCGCACACGAGCCCGGCCCGGGCGGCCAAGGGCTCGCCACCGCCTCGCCCCCACCGGACGGCGCGCTTGCCCCGGGCGGCCCCGACCGGTCCCGGGGGCGCGCGCTCGGCTACCTGCTGACCGTGGTCGTGGCCGCGGTCTTCCTCTACCTCACGGTCCGGGGGGTCCGCTTCGCCGACGCCTGGAAGGCCCTCCGGGCGAGCAACTTCTGGTGGCTGATCCCCGCCTTCGGGGCGTTCGTCGCGGCGACGATGATGCGGGCGCTCCGCTGGCGGTCGCTCTTCGCACCCGGCCGCCGACCCCCGGTCGGGGCGGTCACGGCGGCGACGCTGATCGGCTACCTCTTCAACAGCATCATGCCGGCCCGGGCCGGCGAGGCGGCCCGGGTGGTCGCGCTCACCCAGCGGTCGGGGACCCCGGCGGCCGAGGTGGTGGGGACGGTGGTGGTCGAGCGGGCCTACGACGTCCTCTCGATCCTGATCATCTTCTTCTGCGCCGCCCCCTGGCTCCCCCCGGTCGGCTGGTTCGCCACGGCCGCCGTGTTCGCCGGCGTGATGGCCGCCGTCCTCGGCGTGGCGATCTGGGTCCTGGCCGTCCACGGCGACCGGCCCCTGCGCTTCGTCCTGCGCCCCCTGGCCCGGATCCCCCGGCTCTCGGTCGACCGGGTCGACCGCTTCGCGGTCGAGCTCGCCGCCGGCCTGACCGGCCTGCGTGACCGGCGGGTCGCCCTCGAGGCCCTGGTCTGGAGCGTCGGGATCTGGCTGATGTCGGCCTTCTGGGCCTGGCTCGTCCTCCTCGCCTTCCAGCCGACCCTCGGGTTCGACGCCGGCATCCTCGTGATCGTGGCCATCGGCCTGGCCATGATCATTCCGGCCCCCCCGGCGGCGGTCGGCGTCTTCGAGGCCGCCGGGGTGCTCGCCCTCAAGGCGTACGGGATCTCCCAGACCGACGCCCTGCCCTACGCGCTCGTCCTCCACGTGGTCAACTTCGTCCCGTTCATCCTCGCCGGGATCGTCACGCTCCAGCTGGCCTCCCGCCGCCCGCGCCGGCTGGCTCAGGCGGCTACCTATACTTGAGAGGTCCGCCGCCGGCCCGGGAGCTCATGTGCAGGAGATGGTCATATACGGCGTCAGCTTCGACATGGTCGGCAAGCAGCCGATCGTCTTGCTGAAGACGGTTGACGGAAACAAGTTCCTCCCGATCTGGATCGGCCACCCCGAGGCGGCGTCGATCCTGATGAAGCTCCAGGGGGCGACCACGCCCCGGCCGATGACCCACGACCTGCTCTGCTCGATGCTCGGCGAGCTCGAGGTCAGGTGCACCCAGATCGCCGTGACCGAGCTCCGGGAGAACACGTTCTACGCGTCGATCACCCTGAGCGTCAACGGCCGGGAGATGGAGATCGACTCCCGCCCGAGCGACGCGATCGCCCTCGCCGTCCGGTCGGGGGCGCCGATCTTCGCCGCCGACGAGGTCATCTCCGAGTCGGCGATCGAGTTCGAGCACGAGGTCGAGGACACCGACGACGTGGTCGAGAAGTTCAAGGAGTTCCTCGACCAGGTCTCGCCCGAGGACTTCGCCGGCGGCGAGTCCTAGCCGTCCCGGGCCGCCCGAGCGCTTCGACACCCGCCCGGTGCCCGACCGGATCACCACGCCGTTCGGATTCCACGCGACCGCCGCCGAGGTCGCCGCCGGCATCGACCTCTCCGGCCGCCGGGCGATCGTCACCGGGGGAGCCTCGGGAATCGGCGTCGAGACGGCTCGGGCGCTGGCCGCCTCCGGGGCCGAGGTCACGCTCGCCGTCCGCAACCTCGACGCCGGCTGGGCCGCGGCGGCGGCGATCGCCCCCGAGACCGGCGACGGCGCCGTCCGCGTCGCCCGCCTCGACCTCGCCGACCCGGCGTCGGTCGCCGAGTTCGTCGCCGGGTGGGACGGACCGCTCCACGTGCTGGTCAACAACGCCGGGGTCATGGCCACGCCCGAGGCGCACACGCCCGAGGGCCTCGAGCTCCAGTTCGCCACCAACCACCTCGGCCACTTCGCCCTGGCCGCCGGCCTCCACCCCGCCCTCGCCGCCGGAGCCCCCGCCCGGATCGTCTCGGTCAGCTCGAGCGCCCACAAGCTCTCCCCGGTGGTCTTCGACGACATCCACTTCGCCTTCCGCCCCTACGACCCCTGGCTCGCCTACGCCCAGGCCAAGACGGCGAACGTCCTCTTCGCCGTCGGGGCCACCGCCCGCTGGGCCGCGGACGGGATCACCGCCAACGCACTGATGCCCGGCGCGATCGCCACCAACCTCCAGCGCCACTCCGGCGGGATGACGACCCCGGCCGAGCTCCAGAAGACGCCCGCCCAGGGGGCGGCGACCTCGGTCCTCCTCGCCACCTCGCCCCTCCTCGAGGGCATCGGCGGGCGCTACTTCGTCGACAACCAGGAGGCCGAGCCGGTCGACCATCGCACCGACGACATGGCCGGAGTCGCTCCCTACGCCCTCGATCCCGAGAACGCCGAGCGGCTCTGGGCAGCGTCGCTCAGGATGCTGTCACGACATGGCGGCCCGGGGGTCGCCGGGCCGTCCAACTAACGGGTAGGCGAGCGAAGGTAGCCGCGCACGCGAGCACTTCGCCGCAGGCTCGTGATCGTCTGGGGGCCCGGGAGTAGTGCCG
>JAXDHK010000405.1:0-4033 GCA_034664545.1 Solirubrobacteraceae bacterium | reverse complement strand
GACGCCTACGGGGTCCAGATCTCCGACGAGCAGGCGGCCCGGATCCTCACTGTGGGCCAGGCCGTCGACTTCGTCCTCTCTCACGCCGCTGCGACCTGAGCCTCCTCCGCGCACTGCTCGACGAGCTCCCCGAGGATCTGCACCGGCAGGTCTTCACCCACGCCTCGTGGACCGACCGGCGCAGCGACTCCTACGCGCGCCTGGCCTTCCTCGGGGACAGCGTCCTCGGGCTGGCGGTCACCACCCACCTCTACCCCCGCCTCGAGGCCGAGCGCTTCGGCGCCGGCCGGCTGACCAAGATCCGGGCCCAGGCCGTCTCGGGCCGTTCCTGCCGGGAGGTGGCCGTCCGGCTCGGGGTCCCCGAGCTGCTCCGGGCGACCGCCCCGGCGAGCGTCAGCCCCTACTCGGCGGCCCTGCTCGAGACCGAGCGGGTCCTGGCCTCGATGATCGAGGCGGTGATCGGGGCCTGCTACCTCCACGCCGGGTACGAGCGGACGGCGGCGGCCGTGGTCGAGGCGTTCGATCACGAGATCGAGCAGGCGCTCGAGCACCCGGTGGACTTCAAGTCGACCCTCCAGGAGCGCCTGGCCCGGACGGCCGAGACCGTCGACTACGCGGTCGTCGACGAGCAGGGGCCTCCGCACGACCGGACCTTCGTCGTCGTGGCCGCGGTCGACGGCCGGACGGTCGGCCGGGGGTCGGGGCGCAGCAAGAAGCACGCCGAGCAGGAGGCGGCCCGGGCGGCGCTCGACGAGCCCGGGGACCCGGCCGGGCCGGGGAGCGGATCGTGAGTCCGGGCGGGGCGAACCGTCAGGGAGACGGACCACTGGGGTCGGCGGGGCCATGCATCTGAAGTCGATCACGATCAAGGGCTTCAAGTCCTTCCCCGACCGGACGCGGCTCGAGTTCGGCGAGGGGGTGAGCGTCGTCGTCGGACCCAACGGGTCGGGCAAGTCGAACATCACCGACGCCGTCCTCTGGGCTCTGGGCGAGCAGTCCCCCCTGGCCGTCCGGGGCCAGTCGATGCAGGACGTCATCTTCGCCGGCGGCCGGGGCGTCCAGGCACGGTCGGAGGCCGAGGTCGAGCTCGTGCTCGACAACGCCGACGGGCTGGTCGACCTCCCGGCCAGCGAGCTCTCGATCCTCCGGCGCCTCAACCGGGCCGGGGAGGGGGAGTACCGGGTGAACGGGGCCCGGTGCCGGCTGATCGACGTGCTCGAGCTGCTCTCGGACACCGGGATCGGCAAGGAGGCCCACTCGGTGGTCTCCCAGGGCCGGGTCGAGGCGATCGTGACCTCCAAGCCCCGGGACCGGCGCCTGCTGATCGAGGAGGCGGCCGGCCTGGGCAAGCACCGCAAGCGCCGGCGGCGGGCCCAGCTCAAGCTTGAGCGCACCCAGGAGAACCTCGACCGGGCCCTCGACGTCGAGCGCGAGGCCCGGGCCCGGCTGCGGCCGCTCAAGCGCCAGGCCGAGGCGGCGGCGCTCCACGAGCGCCTCGAGCTCCAGTCGACCGAGGCCCGGTGGGAGCTCGCCCGGGACGAGGTCCGCCTCCGGGGGGAGCGCCGGGTCGCCGCCGAGGCCGCGGCCGCCGCCGCCCGGGCGGCCCGGTCCGAGGTCGAGGCCGAGCTCGGGGTGGTCGCCGCCCGGCGGGAGGCCGCCGAGCGCGCCCTGTCCGAGCGGAGCGAGCGCCACGACGAGATCGCCCGGCGGGCGTTCGCCGCCCGGAGCGCCCGGGACCGGGTCGGCCTCCGGCTCGACCAGGTCCGGAGCCTGGCCGGACGGCTCGAGGACCGGGCGACCCGACGGACGGCCGAGCTCGCCGGCCTCCGGGCCCAGGCCGGGGCCGAGGTCGGGTCGGGGCGGGAGCGGATCGCCGAACTCGAGGCCGAGCTCGAGGATCTCCGGGGCGAGCGGGAGGCCCGTCTCGAGCGGGAGCTCGCCGCCCTCGAGCGGGAGCGAGCCGCCGCCGCCGGGCGCCTCGCGGCGCTCGCCGGGGACCGGGCCGCCCTGGCCGCCGGGGCCGCGGCCGCCGAGGCGGCGCTCGAGTCGGCCCGCCGGGACCAGCGTGCCGCTGAGCTCGGCGTCGAGGCCGCCCGGCGGGAGGCCGCCGGGGTCGGCGCCGAGCTCGCCGCCGTCAACCAGTTCCTGCGGAGCCACGCCGCCGCCGTCGGCCGGCCCCAGGCGCTCGAGCACCAGCTCGAGGCCGAGCCCGGGTACGAGCGGGCCCTGGCCGCCGCGCTCGGAGGCCGCCTGGCCGCCGTCGTGGTCCCCGACCGGGCCGCCGGCGAGGCCGAGCTCGACCGGGCCGGGGTCGACGGGGGCCGGGTCCTCGTCGAGGGCCGGGCCGGGCCGGGTCCGGCCGGGCTCCCCCCCGGCGGGGGCGAGGTCGGGCGCCGGGCGGGGATCGAGCTGGCCGACGGGGTCGTCGCCGTGGAGGACGCCGCCGCCGGCGGGCAGGGCGGGCCGGGCGGGCCGGGGTCGGAGCCCGAGCCGGGACCGGGACCGGGACCGGGGCCAGGGCCGGCGGCCGGAGCCGTCCGGCTGGTCGATCTCGTCCGGGGCCCCCCGGGGGTCCTCGGACTCGTGGGCCGGCTCCTGGCCGACACCTGGGTCGTCGACTCGGTCGCCGGGATCTCCGAGACGTTCACCGGGATCGCCGTGACCCGGTCCGGGCGGGTCTGGTTCGGCGGGTCGGGCGAGCTCCGACAGATGCCGGTCGCCGGGCGCGAGCGGGTGCTCGAGCAGCGCAACCGCCGGAGTGCCCTGATCGCCCGGGCCGAGCAGGCGGCCCAGGCCGAGCAGGCGGCCCTGGCCGGGGGCCGGGCGTCGCGGGAGGCCCTCGACGCGGCGATCACCCGGCGGGACGCCGCCGACCGGGCCGTCCGGGAGGCGGCCCGGGCCGAGGCCGAGGCCCGGGAGCACGAGCGGCGGGCGGGCTGGCTGATCGAGCAGCGGCGGGCCGCCCCCGACCAGGGGGAGTCCGCGGTCCGGGGGGCTCAGCTCGCCGGGGAGCTGGCCGCCGAGCGGCGGGCGCTCGACCGGGCCGACCAGGCCCGGACGGCCCGGGAGCGGCGGATCGCCGTCCTCGGGGGGCAGGAGGCCCGCGACGAGGCGCTCCGGCCCCAGGCCCACCGGCTGGTCGAGGTGCTCGCGGCGGTCGGCGACCTGCTCGGGGCCGAGCTCGCCGACCGGGAGGCCGAGCTCGCGGCCGACCGGGCGGCCGGGGAGGGGGTCGCGGCCGAGCTCCGGTCGTTCGCCACGGCCGAGGCCGGGATCCAGGCCCGGCTGCGCGAGCGGGGGGAGGCGGTCACCGAGGCCGAGGTCGGGGCCCAGCAGTCCCGCGACCGGTCGGCCGAGGCGGCGGCCGAGCTCGGGGGGCTGGCCGAGCGCCTGGGCCTCCCGGCCGAGCCCGGGGAGGAGCCCCTGGAGGACGAGCAGCGGGAGGTCCTGCGAACCCGGATCGAGCGCCTGGCCCGGCGCCGGGAGCAGCTCGGCCCGGTCAACCCGCTGGCGGCCGAGGAGTACGGGGAGGCGCTCGACCGGGTCGAGGAGCTCGAGGCCCAGCGGACCGACCTGGAGACGGCGCTCCGGGAGCTCCGGGCCCTGATCCGGGACACCGACCGCCAGATCACCGAGTCCTTCGAGGAGGCGTTCACGGCCACGGCCAGGAACTTCGCCGAGCTGGTCGAGGACGTCTTCCCCGGGGGCCGGGGCCAGCTCCGCCTCGTCCGGGAGGACGCCGGACCCCGACCGGTCCCGAGCGGGGCCGAGGCCAACGGGGACCTCGAGGCGGGAGCCGAGGCCGAGGCCGAGGCGGAGGCCGGGGAGGCCGGGGGCCCGGACGAGCTGATGGGCGTCGAGATCGAGATCACCCCGGCCGGGAAGTCGATGAAGCGACTGACCCTCCTCTCGGGGGGCGAGAAGTCGATGACGGCGATCGCCTTCCTGTTCGCCGTCTTCCTCGCCCGGCCGTGTCCGTTCTACATCCTCGACGAGGTCGAGGCCGCCCTCGACGACCTCAACATCGACCGGT
>JAXDHK010000404.1:0-3510 GCA_034664545.1 Solirubrobacteraceae bacterium | reverse complement strand
GCCCTCGAGCGGGTCCTCGGCTTCGACTCGACCCCGGTCCGCGGATGACCGCCGGGGCCGCGATCGCCCTCGAGCCGGTCATCGGCCTCGAGATCCACGTCCAGCTCCAGACCCGGACGAAGATGTTCTGCTCGTGCGGCCTGGCCTTCGGCGAGCCCCCGAACACCCGGACCTGCCCGGTCTGCCTCGGCCTGCCGGGCACCCTCCCGACGATCAACGCCCGGGCGATCCACTACGGGCTGATGATCGGGCTGGCGCTCGGCTCGGAGCTCGCCCCCCGGTCGATCTTCCACCGCAAGAACTACTTCTATCCCGACCTCCCCAAGGGCTACCAGATCTCCCAGTACGACGAGCCCCTCTGCCGCGGGGGGGAGCTCGACGGCGTGCGGATCCATCGCGTCCACCTCGAGGAGGACGCCGCCAAGCTCATCCACGCCGGCGGCGGCGGCGGTCGGATCCACGGGTCCTCCGAGAGCGTCGTCGACTTCAACCGCGGGGGGACCCCGCTTGTCGAGATCGTCACCGAGCCCGACGTCCGCTCACCCGAGCAGGCCCGCGAGTGGCTCGGGCTGCTCCGGGCGACCCTCCGCCGCCTCGGGGTCAGCGACGTGAACATGGACGAGGGATCGCTCCGGTGCGACGCCAACGTCTCGGTCCGCCCGGTCGGGTCCGACGTCCTCGGGACGAAGACCGAGCTCAAGAACATGAACTCCTTCCGCTTCCTCGAGCGCGGGATCCACGCCGAGATCGCCCGCCAGCGCGCCCTGATCGAGGCGGGCGGGGCGGTCGTCCAGGAGACGCTCCACTACGACCCCTCGACCGACCGGATCACCTCCCTGCGCTCCAAGGAGGAGGCCCACGACTACCGCTACGTCCCCGAGCCCGACCTCGTCCCCGTCGCGATCACCCCGGAGATGCTGGCCGACGCCCGGGCCGCCATGCCCGAGCTCCCGGCCGCCCGGGCCGAGCGCCTGCGCACGAGCGCCGGGCTGACGGCCGAGAGCGCCCACCAACTCGGCTTCCGGACCGAGCTCGGCGACTTCTTCGAGGCGGCGCTCCCCCACACCGGGCACGCCCAGCAGCTCGCCAACTGGGTCACCGGGGAGCTCGTCCGCCACCTCGGCGACCGGGATCCGGCGGCCTCGCCGATCACCCCCGCGGCGCTCGCCGGGCTGGTCGAGCTGGTCGCCGCCCGCGAGGTGACCCAGAAGGCGGCCAAGGACGTGCTCGAGGAGCTCGTCGCCCGCGGCGGGGATCCCCGGGCGATCGTCGCCGACCGGGGGCTCGGCGCCCTGGCCGACGACGGTCAGCTCGCCGTGGTCGTCGCCGCCGCGATCGAGGCCGACCCCGCCGCCGCGGCGAAGATCCGCGCCGGGAACGCCAAGGCCATCGGCGCCATCATCGGAGCGGTCATGCGCGAGACCAAGGGCCGGGCCGACGGGGGCGAGGTCACCCGGCTCGTGCACGAGCAGCTCGGGGTCTGACCCCGCCCGCCCAGTCGCCCGGGGTGAGATATTCGTCCGTCCCCGGCGGCGCCGGGATCCCGCGTCGCCGGAGGCTGTTAGCCTCGGACCCGGTGCGCCGACCGACCGCCGATCGTAGGACGGAATCGAAGGCGCTTCGAGGACTGCTCGCCGCCCTCGCCCCGCTCGTGGCCGTGGCGGCCTTCGCCACCCCACCCGCCGCTGCCGCCGCCGCCGCTTCCGCCGCCGCCGCTGCCGCTCCCGCCGCCACGGCCGGGCCGGCGTCGAACCCGCCCGCCGGAAGCCCCGCGCCCAGCATCGCCCGCTCGTGTCCCGCCGTCCCCGCCCCCCGGGCGCGCTGCCTGGCCGAGGTCGTCACCGCCTCGGGCGGGGTCCGGCCGCTCGTCGCCTCCGGCCCGGCCGGCTTCGGACCGGCCGACCTCTGGAGCGCCTACCGGCTGAGCGCTTCCCCCGGCACCCCGCCCGCCGGCGGGGCGGGCGCGACGATCGCCGTCGTCGACTCCTACGACGACCCGAACGCCGCGAGCGACCTGGCGACCTACCGCTCGACCTACGGCCTGCCCGCCTGCACCACGGCGACCGGCTGCCTGCGCAAGGTCAACCAGGCCGGGGGGACGACCTACCCCCGCGCCGACTCGGGTTGGGCCCAGGAGATCTCGCTCGACCTCGACATGGCCTCCGCGGCCTGCCCGGCCTGCCGGATCCTCCTCGTCGAGGCGAGCTCCGACAACCTCAGCGACCTCGGGGCGGCCGTGGACCGGGCGGCGCTGATGGGGGCCACCCAGATCTCCAACAGCTACGGGGGCTCGGAGTACTCGGGCGAGGTCTCCGACCAGTCGCACTACAACCATCCGGGGATCGACATCACGGTCAGCGCCGGCGACGACGGCTACCGGGCCGAGTTCCCCGCCGCCTCCCAGTACGTGACCGCCGTCGGGGGGACGAGCCTGATCCGGGACACCAGCGCCCGGGGATGGCACGAGTCCGTCTGGTCGGGGTCGGGGAGCGGCTGCTCGGCCTACGTGGCCAAGCCCAGCTGGCAGACCGATACCGGGTGTCCCCGCCGGACGGTCGCCGACGTGGCGGCCGTGGCCGATCCCCAGACCGGCGTCGCCGTCTACGACACCTACGCGGGCACCGGCGGCTGGGTGGTGTTCGGCGGCACCAGCGTCTCGGCTCCGCTCGTGGCCGGCGTCGACGCCCTCGCCGGGGGCCGAGCCGGCGCCCCCAACTCCTACGGCTCCTTCGCGTACGCCAACCGCTCCGCGTTCTTCGACGTCGTCGCCGGAAGCGACGGGAGCTGCACCGTCGCCTACCTGTGCGCCGCCGGCCCCGGCTACGACGGCCCGACCGGCTGGGGGACGCCGAACGGCGCGGGCGTCGGGGCCCCGGCGCCCCGGGCGTCGACCACGGCCGTCTCCTGCGCCCCGGCCTCGGTCGCGGTCGGCGCGGCCTCCCGGTGCACCGCCACGGTGACCGACTCGGCCGCCACCGGCCCGGCCTCCTCGCCCCAGGGGACGGTCAGCTTCGCGACCACCGGGAGCGGCTCGTTCTCGGCGCTGAGCTGCGCGCTGGTGGCCGGGGGCACGGGGGCGGCGAGCTGCGCGGTCTCCTACACCCCGTCGGCGGTCGGGTCGGGCACCCACCAGGTGACGGCCGGATACGCCGGGGACCACGTGGGGAGCAGCGCGTCGACGCCGGTCACGGTGACCCCGGGGAGCGCGCCCCGGCCGAGCACGATCGCCGTCGTCTGCGCACCCGGCGCCGTCACCGTCGGCCACCCGACCACGTGTACGGCGACGGTGACCGACTCGGGGCCCGCGGCCACCCGGACCGTGCCCGCCGGGTCGATCGCCTTCTCCCGCAACTCGAGCGGCTCGTTCAGCGCGACGAGCTGCACGCCGACGGCCAGCGGGACGGGTCAGGCGACGTGCGCGGTGACCTACACGCCGGGGACGGTCGGGACCGGGAGCCACAAGATCTACGTCAACTACACCGGCGACCACACGGCGAGCGCCGGGTCGAC
>JAXDHK010000403.1:0-2654 GCA_034664545.1 Solirubrobacteraceae bacterium | reverse complement strand
GATCCGGCCCCCCGGCCGCGGGCCGGCTTCGCCTGGCTGTTGGCGATCAGGCTGGGTTTGCCGGGACTGGCTACGCCGGCAGGCGGACGGGTTGCCGGATCGTGCTCCGCTGCATCTCACTGCGCCTTGTGATCGGGGGGCCGTGCGAGTGCGACGTCTACCCGCGGATGGTCAGGGCGTCGGTGATGTGACGGGGAGGCCCGTCGGGGGCGATGACCAGCTCGAGCCGGTGGGAGCCCGGGACGTGGGCGATCGGTGAGCCGGCGCAGGGTGGGAGGCACGGGGCGGACGGGCCGTGGACTCGGACTTCGCGCAGGGCTCCGGGGCGGCGATGTGGGTTGACGGGCGAGAGGCGTTGACGGCGGCGCTCCACGCCTTCGTCGTCGGTTTCGAGGACGAGCACGAGCGGCCTTTCGGGGGCGCGTTCGTTGTCGCGGTTGATGAAGATGCGGGGTCCGAGGGCGTCGTAGAGCCAGAACTCTGCGTTGTCGGCCGGGTCGAGTTGGCCGCGGAAGGCCAGACCGATCGGGCTGGCCCCGGTGGTGGTCCAGTCGGCGCGACGGTCGAGCCGCACGGGGTTGGCGCGCGCCTCGGCCGCGTCGGTCACCCACAGCAGCTCGAAGAACTGCTCGGGCCAGACCAGCCGCCGGTTGCGGGTCCCCTGCCCGGGGTGCGCCTGCCCGGCGTCCAGGACCCAGCCGTCGTCCTCTAGGAGCCGGGCCGCCCGGCCGGGGTCGGTCGTGATGCAGAACACGTGATCGAGCTCGAGCACGGTCTCGGGGAGGGTAGATCGTCGGCCGGTTTTCTCGGGGCTCCGGGGACGCAAAATGGGGGGTCGGGGGCCGGGTGGGCTGGAGGGCCGTTGCTATGCTCGGGAGACGTGGTTGCCGCCCCATCCGTGGTTTCGGCGGGTGCCCCGATCCGTCCGCCGCGAGACTTAGGATTTGACGAATGGAAGTAGAGATCGGTCGGGGAAAGAAGGCCCGTCGCGCCTACGGGCTCGACGACATCGCGATCGTGCCGTCCCGGCGGACTCGGGACCCCGACGACGTCGATATCGCCTGGAAGCTCGGCGACTACCGGTTCGAGCTCCCCCTGCTGGCGAGCGCCATGGACGGGGTGGTGTCGCCCCGGACGGCGGGGATCGTCGGGCGGTTGGGCGGCCTGGCGGTGCTCAACCTCGAGGGGATCTTCACGCGCTACGAGGACGCCGAGGAGCAGCTCGAGCGGATCTCCGGGCTGCCGAAGGACTTCGCTACGCGCGAGATGCAGGAGATCTACAGCGAGCCGGTCAAGGAGGAGCTGATCGCCCAGCGGATCCGGGAGATCAAGGCCGAAGGGGTGGTCTGCGCCGCGTCGCTGACGCCCCAGCGGGTCAGCCGGTACTACGAGCTGGCTCTCGAGGCCGGCCTCGACATCCTCGTCATCCAGGGCACCGTCGTCTCCGGCGAGCACGTCTCCGAGCACACCGAGCCCCTCAACCTCAAGCAGTTCATCCCCGAGCTCGACGTTCCGGTCATCGTCGGCGGCTGCGCCTCCTACCACACGGGTCTCCACCTGATGCGGACCGGCGCGGCCGGGGTGCTCGTGGGCGTCGGGCCGGGGGCGGCGTGCACGACGCGGGGGGTGCTCGGCATCGGCGTGCCCCAGGCGACGGCGATCGCCGACGTGGCGGCGGCGCGCTCGACGCACATGCTCGAGACCGGGGACTACGTCCAGGTCATCGCCGACGGGGGGATGCGCAACGGGGGCGACGTGGCCAAGGCGATCGCCTGCGGGGCCGACGCCGTGATGATCGGCTCACCCCTGGCCCGAGCCTACGAGGCGCCGGGGCGGGGCTTCCATTGGGGCATGGCGACGTTCCATCCGACCCTCCCGCGGGGCGCCCGGGTGGCGACCACCCAGAACGCCACGATCGAGGAGATCCTGGTCGGGCCGGCGCGGGAGAACGACGGATCGCTCAACCTGATGGGCGGGCTGCGGACGTCGATGGCGACGTGTGGTTACAAGGACATCGCCGAGTTCAACCGCGCCGAGCTCATGGTCGCCCCGGCGCTCCAGACCGAGGGCAAGCAACTCCAGCGCGAGCAGGGCGTCGGGATGGGCGCGAGTGGGAAGGCCGCCGTTCTCGTCAATGACTAGCGGCGGCGGCCTCGCCGTCGTGCCGCCGGGGGATCCGAGCGGCGATGCGTCGGGGCCGAGCGTGCTCGCACCCGTCGACGACCGGGTCGCCGTCGGGCTCGACCCGCCGCGGGAGGTCACGCCGCCCCTGCCGCCGCCGGATGCCGCCCGGCCGCTGGCCGGATTGACCGAGACGGGGGTCGAGGACGCCGTCGGCCGGGTGTCCCGGGGAGCGATCGCCGCAGCCGAGGTCGTCGTTCTCGACTACGGCGGGCAGTACTCGCAGCTGATCGCCCGCCGGGTGCGCGAGTGCGGGGTGTTCTCCGAGCTCCTGCCCCACGACGTCGGGGCCGCCGAGGTCGCCCGCCGGGCTCCCCGGGGCCTCATCCTCTCCGGCGGCCCGGCCTCGGTCTACGCGCCCGGAGCCCCGGCCCTCGACCGGGAGCTCCTCGAGCTCGGGATCCCGGTGCTCGGCATCTGCTACGGGATGCAGCTCCTCGTCCACGACCTCGGCGGCCGGGTCGAGCAGGCCG
>JAXDHK010000402.1:0-8724 GCA_034664545.1 Solirubrobacteraceae bacterium | reverse complement strand
TCGGGAGCCTCGACGAGGTCGGGGTGGACGTCGAGAAGCTCGAAGATCTTGTCGAGCGCGGCCATCGCCGACTGGTAGGTCGTGTAGAGCTGGGAGAGCTGGGTGATCGGGTCGAAGAAGTTGTTGAGCGCGGCGATGAAGGCGACGATCACCCCGATGGTGATGGCCCCGTCGAGGGCCTGGAAGCCGCCGTAGATGAGGATGGCCACCGTCCCGAGGGCCGAGACCAGCTCGATCGCCGGGAAGTAGGCGGCGTTGAGGTTGACCGTCGTCATGTTCGCCGCCCGGTTGGCCTCGTTGAGCTCGGCGAACCGGCGAACGTGGCGGGGCTCCTGGCCGAAGGCGCGGACCACCCGGATGCCGGAGAGGGTCTCCTGGAGGTTGGCCGTGATCTGGCCGATCGTCTCCCGGGTGCGCCGGTAGGCGTCGGCCGAGGCGATCCGGAAGACGAGCGAACCGATGGCGATCACCGGGACGATGGCGAAGGTCAGGAGCGCGAGGCGGAGGTCGAGGAGCATGAGGATGATCACGGTCCCGACGAGGGTCAGGGACGCCTGGAAGAGGGTGACCACGCTGTCGGTGACCAGGCTGTCGAGGGCCTCGACGTCGTTGGTCATGCGCGAGATCAGGACCCCGGCCCGGCGGCGCTCGTAGAAGCCGATCGGCATCTTCTGGAGGTGGTCGAAGATCGCCATCCGCAGATCGGCGAGGGCCCGCTGGCCGACCCACTCGACGAGGTAGGTCTGGGCGTAGGTCGCCACCCAGACGATTCCGGCGGCGACGATGAAGGCGATGACGATCAGGGTGAGCGTGTGGCGGTCGCCGACCGCGATCCCGTCGTCGATGGCCAGCTTGGCCAGGGGGGCCGGGGCGAGGGAGGCGGCCGTCCCGGCGATCAGGGCGGCCATCATGGCGACCACCCGGCCGCGGTAGGGGGCCAGGAGCGCGATCAGGCCGCCGAGGCGACGGCCGCGACCGCTCGTTCCGCGCAGGCGCCGGCGGATGTCCTCGATGCGGGAGGGAGAGGAGGAGGAGCTGCTCACAGCCCGGCGACCTCCGGCTCGCGGGCCTTGCGGGTCAGGAAGACCTGGTCGGGGAGGCCCTTCTCGACGATCTCCCGGTAGTGGTCGGAGGCGTCGAGGAGCTCGGCGTGGGTCCCGTGGGCGGCGACCCGGCCGTCCTCGAGGACGACGATCTCGTCGGCCACGGAGATCGTCGAGAGGCGGTGGGCGATTACGAACGTCGTCCGCCCGGCCATCACGGCCCGGAGGCCGCGCTTGATCTCCTGCTCGGTCGAGGCGTCGACCGACGAGGTCGCGTCGTCGAGGATCAGGACCCGGGGGTCGGCGAGGAGGGCTCGGGCGATGGCCAGCCGCTGGCGCTGTCCCCCGGAGAGAGTGAGGCCGCGCTCGCCGACGCGGGTGTCATAGCCGTCGGGGAGGCGCTCGATGAACTCGTGGGCCTGAGCCCTCCGGGCGGCCGTCTCGACCTCGGAGCGGGTCGCGTCCGGCCGGGCGTAGGCGATGTTCTCGTGGACGGTCGCGCTGAACAGGAAGGGGTCGTCGGTGACCACGGCCACGGCTTCCCGGACCGAGCCGACGGCGACGTCGCGGAGGTCGGCCCCGTCGATCGTCACCCGCCCGGCCGTCGGGTCGTAGAGGCGGGCGAGCAGGGCGGCGAGGGTCGTCTTGCCCGAGCCGGTGGCCCCAACCAGGGCGACCGTCCGCCCGGCCGGGACGTCGAGGTCGACGTCGCGGAGGGCCGGGTGACCGGCCCCCTCGTAGCGGAGCTCGACCCCCTCGAGGCGGACGTGCCCGGAACCCGGGGGCAGGGGCGGGGCGCCGGGGTCGGAGACGAGGCGCGGCGCCCGGTCGAGGAGCTCGAAGATCCGGGCCCCGGAGGCGGTCGCCCGCTGGGAGAGCCCGAGGATGACGCCGAGGGTGCGCATCGGCGAGAGCAGCATCAGCAGGTAGAAGTAGAAGGCGCTGAACTCGCCGACCGTGAGCTGGTGGTCGATCACCTGGCGGCCGCCGACGAGGAGCACGGCGGCCAGCCCGAGCTGGGGGAGGAAGCCGATGATCGGGTTGTAGCGGGCCTGGAGGCGGGCCGAGACCATCGCCTGGTCGAATACCCGCCCGACGCTCCGCTCGAAGCGGCCGCGCTGGTGGGCCTCCCGGGCGAAGGCCTTGACCACGCGGACGCCCGAGATGTTCTCCTCGGCGTCGGCCGTCAGCTCGGCGATCCGCTGCTGGACCTCCTGGATCGCCGGCCGGGACCGCATGCCGTAGCGACCGGAGACGTAGACGACGAACGGGACCGGGATCAGCGCGATCAGGCCGAGGCCGGGCTGGAGGATCACCATGGCGGCGCCGGCCAGGAGGATCGTCAGGCCGGACTGGAGGATGAAGACGAGGCCGTAGCCGAGGAAGAAGCGGACGGCCTGGAGGTCGACCGTCGTCCGGGACATGAGCTGTCCGGTCTGGCTGTGGTCGAAGAAGCCGAGCTCGAGCGACTGGAGATGCCCGAAGAGGAGGTTCCGGAGGTCGTACTCGACGCCGAGGGAGACCCGCCCGGCGACGAGCCGGCGCATCACGGTCAGGCCGAGGCGGACCACGCCGGCCGCGGCGACGGCCACTCCGAGCAGGACGAGCTCGTGGCGGTCGCGAACCCGGATGGCGTCGAGAGCCCGCCCGCTGAGATAGGGGATGGCAACCGTGGCGACCATCGCCAGGCCGGCCAGGACGAGCGACCAGACGACTCCGGTGCGGTACGGTCGCAGGAAGCCGAGCAACCTGAAGAACGTCCTCACTTCATAAAGTATAGTGCCGCGAGATCCCCGCCCGCCGCCGGCCGGCCTGTGCAACCGATGTGCTCACCAGCGCCTCGTGCCGACCACCCGGGGCTCGGTCTTCTCGCTGTGCGAGCGCTCCCGGGACCGCCCGGATCTGTTCGCCCGGTATCCCCGGATCCCGGTGACTGACTGCCGGGGGTACGAGGAGCGCCCGGCGGGCGGGTGACGAGGCCTTCGGTGCCGGGGGTCCGGTCCGCCCCGCCGGCCTGCGCCCGGCATGCCTCCCGCCGCACAGCCGTAGTTTCTCCGCATCGGCGTGTGGGCAACTGCCGATGCCGCGCGGCGGCCTGAACGTAGGCTCTGGGTCAGTCCGTAGCGCGACATCGAAATGAGGCCCATCGTGGCTAGCTCAGTTATCCCGCAGCCGCCCCCCGCCGCTGGCGGGAACGGTGCGGCCCTCGGCGATGTCGCGGGTCTGGTGAGCCCGCGCCGAGACGCGCCGCGCGATCCCGGGCCCCGGAGCCCGCTCCTGGCCAGGCTGACGGGCGTGACCTCGGTCGCCATCGTGGCCGCCGCCGGCCTGATCGTCGTCGGAGTTCTCGCTGTCCTCGGTGGGACCTATGCCAAGCAGGTCGTCCGTGACCAGCTGGTCCCCCAGAAGATCTTCTTCCCGGTCGCGGGGAGTCCCGCGCTGCTGCCCGGCGTCAAGCAATACGCGGGCCAACAGCTCGTGACCGGCGACCAAGCCAAGGCGTACGCGAACAACTTCATCGCGGTCCACCTTTCGAAGATCGCCGCCGGCCAGACCTACGCCCAGGTCAGCGCGGCTTCACTGGCCGCGCCGGCTGACGCCAAGCTCGCCAGCGCGAAGGCGGCGCTGTTCCAGGGGGAGACTCTCCGCGGCCTGTTGCTGGGCGCCTGGGGGTGGGCGATGGTCGGTGCGATCATCACGATCGCGGGCATCGTGCTCATCGGGTTGGGCGGAGTCCTCTTCCTCCTTCCCGTGGCTAACTGGCAGGTGAATCTCAGGGGCCGGCCCGCGACCGCCGGCCGTGCGTGATGGACTGGCATAACCACATGAGCAGCGGCGCCTGGGTCCTCTCGATCTTGGGGATGACGATCATGCTCGCCCTCGTCGCGGTCACGGTCGTCTGGATCGCGCGCGAGGTCGGCGATCGCCGCCGACCGCTGGCGGCGGCGTCCGGCCGAGAGATCCTCGATCGTCGACTGGCGAGCGGTGAGATCGAGGCCGACGAATACGAGCAGCTGCGTGAGACACTCGGCGGTCCGGTCAACCCGGCGGCCGGGCCCGCGCCCGTCCGACCACCGTCTCCCCCTCCGTCACCTCGAGGAGGCGACGCGTGAGATCAGTGCCGGGTATGCCCACAACTTCGCGCTCACCGCCGACGACGCATCTGGGACTGGGGCCAAAACAGCAACGGCCAGATTGGCGACGGCACCACCAACAACCCGCTCACTCCCGAGCGTCTGACCGGCATTTCGAGCGCGATCGTCGTGGGTGCCGGCTATCTCCACACCGTCGCGCTCAAGTCCGACGGGACCGTGTGGGCCTGGGGCGGGAACGCCTGGGGCCACTCGGCGACGGCACCACCTCCGACCGCCGCACCCCAGACCAGGTGATCGCGCTCACCGGCATCACCCAAATCGAGGCCCGGTTCCGCTTCACCCTCGCGCTCACTCGAACCGGAACCGTGAAAGCTTGGAGCGACAACACCTACGGCGAGCTCGGCAGCGGCACCACCCACGGCAACACTCCGATCAC
Organism: Solirubrobacteraceae bacterium; assembly: GCA_034664545.1. Lineage (GTDB taxonomy): Bacteria > Actinomycetota > Thermoleophilia > Solirubrobacterales > Solirubrobacteraceae > Palsa-513. The sequence goes on along the minus strand of JAXDHK010000402.1, from coordinate 4,150 downwards.
CGTACCCAGCATCACCGGCGCCCACGCAAATCACCGCTGGCGCTGTCCACGGGGCGGCACTAGCTCCATCGGGCGCCAGTGACCGGGGCTACAACGCCAACGGAGACCTCGGTGACGGCACCAGCACCAGTCATACCAACCCAACCCAGCCCCCGGCCCTCGCCGCACGGGAACTCACCCGCACCACCTACACCTACGACGGCAACGGCCAACGGGCCAGCCGTACGACCAACGGCACCACCACCCAATACACATGGGACAAAACCAGCAGCCTGTCACAACCACCCACCGACGGCACCACCAGCTACATCTACGGACCAGACGGCACCCCCAACGAGCAAATCGGCGCCGACGACCAACCGATCTACTACCACCAAGACGCCCTCGGCGCGACCCGCTCGCTCACCGACCCCACTGGCACGATCCTCGCCACCCTCAGCTACGACGCCTACGGCAACACCACCCAAACCACCGGGAACTACCCTAACCCCCCTCCAATATGCTGACCAAACCATAGACCCCGACACCGGACCCCAATACCTCAGTGTCGGCTATCCGGAGCCATGACGATGACTGGCTCCAGCCATCACGAGTCGGCACTTCAGCTACGCAGGAAGCTCTCGGTTGCTCTCGGCGTCCTTGACGAACCCCAGGACTGGGGAATCGTCAACGCGGACGGCGAGCGACTCGACGAGTTCGCTGACTACCTGAAGACGCACGAGCTCGCTCCGACCCAGGTGTTCGACATGGTCGAACTACTCTTGGCGTCTGCGAATGAGCGACTCATCGACGATCCGTCCGCCGACCTGCAGGTCGTACGCGACTCGCTTCGTGGACATCCGACGGCTGGGGCCGTGCAGTACGACTACTGGGCGGCGCTCGATGATCCGAGGAGTTGCCACTCGGCGCGTGGCTGCGCGAGGAAGAGCGCCCCGAGTGACCCGGGTAGTCGCGCAGCAGGCACCTCGCCGCGATCGTGGCCGTTCTCGGGATCGCGTCGTCGGCCGCGGCCGGTGCCACCTACGACTACGACGCTCCGGGCCGAATCGTCGTCGCCTCCCAGGGCGCCTCAGGTTCAGCTACGACGCCCACCGCCAACCTGCGCGCCGCCGCGCTCACTGGCAGATCGAGCGCACAGGCGTCGCCAGGAGCGGTCCGACTTGTTTGGGGCGCTTCCTGCCGCAAAGGCAGGCGGACAGACTCTAACTGGGTTCATCGGGTTCGAGGAGAGCCCGCCAGCGATGGTTCCGAACGGCGCTGAGGGTCCGCTGCCGACGACCGGGCCGGGATTCCAGTTCCGCGGCGGAATCGGTGGGCGTGCCAAGACGAGCGCATCACCGGGGGTCCGCATCATGGACGAGACGGCACGACACGGACGGCGCGTGGTCTACATGAAATGGAAGATCAGGTCGTCGGTCCCTTGACTGGGCAATTCGTCCCAAGGAAGAGCGAATGGGCCCATCTGCCATGGTGAGCACCATCGCCACCTTCGATGCTCTAGTCGCCTCCGAACTGAGTGCCGTCTGCTTTGTCATGGACTACGTCGAGTTCCACTTCAACGGACCAGTTGTTCGGAGTCTCAGTTCGCCGGTGGTCATCGAGGGCGGCGAACGGCATGCGTTTCCTAATCACGGTTCGCGCGACGCACTCTGCGGGTTGATTGGGCGTAGCGTCGCAGAGGCATTGGATGAGCCCGACCAACTCCTACTCCGCTTCGCCGGAGGCGCCGCGCTCCAAATTCCCAAGCGGGATCCCGAGGCAGGAGCCGAGGTGGCACATTTCATCCCGATGGTCGACGGCACCCGTGATGGCGCGTCCATGGTCATCTGGGAGAACCTAATTTCGACCCGTTGCGACTGAGGCGGGATTACTCCTGTCGTTGCCGCGCACGGTGCCCCACGATTGCCAGGTGATGCGGAGGATGACGATGGTGATGGCCAGGCCGATGAGCGGGTCGGCGATGGGCAGGCCGATGGCGACGACGGCGGCGGAGGCGATGACCGCGAGGGAGACGTAGGCGTCAGCGTGGGCGTGGTTGCCGTCGGCGACGAGAGCCGGGCTGTTGAGGCGATGCCCGGCGCGCGTGCGCACCTTCGCGGCCATGTGGTTGCCGAGGTAGCCGACGGCCCCGGCGACCGCGAGGGCGAGGAGGTGGCTGGGGGTCGTCGGGCTGACGAGGCGCTGGACGGCCTCGAGGCCGGCGACGCAAGCGCTGATGAAGATGGCGGCCACGACGAACAGGCCGGCGCGTCGCTCGGCGCGTTCGGAGCGCAGGAGAAACGCGATGCCGAGGGGGACGGCGGTCAGGGCGTCGCCGAAGTTGTGGATGAGGTCGGCCAGCAGCGCCACCGAGCCCGACTGGACGAACACGAGGGTCTGGACGATGGCGGCGAGGCCAAGCACGCCGAGGGATGCCAGGACGGCTCGAACCCCCTCGCGTGAGCGCTTGATGGAGTCGTCCACGAGGCCGTGCGAATGGTCGGCGTGACCGCTCTCGTGGGCATCGTGAGCGCGACCGTGGGTGTCGGGCGACCCGGCGCGTCCTCCGAGCCAGGGATCCCGCCGGCTGTGTGGGTGCTCGTCGTCGCCGTGAGCCGGAGCCGGAGCCGGACCAAGAGCCGGACCCGGAGCCGGAGCCGGAGCCGGACCCGGAGCCGGAGCCGCGTGATGGTCACACATCCCGGGCATGTGGCTCATGCCGGTGCTCCCGACAGGGTGGCGGTGGGGGGCGGGCGGTGGCGGGCGAGGTGAAGGTGCTCGACGTGCGCGATGGCCTCGTCGAGGAGCTGGCCGACGTGGTCGTCGTGGAGGGCGTAGATGACGTTGCGTCCTTCGCGGTGCCCGGATACGAGGCCGAGGTGCCGCAACAAACGAAGCTGATGAGAGACGGCCGAGGGCTCCATCCCCACCGCGGTGGCCAGATCTGAGACGGCGCAGGCGCCCTCCTGAAGGCGCCCAAGGATGCGCAGTCGACTGGGAGTCGCGAGCGCCTGCATCGTGTCGGCGACGACCTGCGCGAACTCGTCGTCGAGCTCATGGGCGCCGCTCGGGAGATGGCCGTGACTCATGAAGACCAAAGATAGCTGAATGCCCGCGCATATCTTCACTGGGGCCGTGGAGGCGGCCCGAGCTCCGCCGACCCGGGAGCGGGGAGTTGCCGGGGAGGCGGGGTGGTCGGTCGATGAGCGGCCGGAGTCGGTCGAGCGCCATCGCTGCGCACGCCCGACCCGAAGTCGGGAATCAGGTCAGCTGACGGCGAGGGGGTCGAGCACCAGGAAGAGCGAGGCGTCCTGGCTCGACGGAACGAAGCTGAACTTGTAGAACGACGGGCTCGTCAGCTGGGTGACGAGCGAGGTGTCCGGGGACTGGTCGACGGTGGCGAGGCTCGGGGTCGTGGCGGTCAGCGTCTGCTCGAGCGGATGGCTGAGCTCCCCGGCGAGATCGGTCGACCGGAAGAAGACGGCGTCGGTCGGATCGGTCGTGACCTTCACCTTCTTCGGCTGCCCGGGGACGGCCGAGGGCCGGAGGACGGGGGGGAGGAAGACGACGACCTGGTCGGCCCCGCCGACATACTTGAAGGTGTAGAGGGCGAGCTCGAGCGCCTCCCGGCGGACGAGCATCAGCCGCTGGGACGAGGCCTTGCCGGTGATGGAGCAGCCCGGCCCGAGCCCGCACATCTTGTAGAGGACTGCGTTCCCGGTGAGCACGTTGACCCCGCCGGTCGCCGCCGGCCCGTTCCGCAGGGCGATGGTCATGGGAACGCCGGCCAGGGCGAGCGGCCCTCCCTTGACGGCGAGGAGCTGGCCGGTCCCGGGCTGGCGGTACTCGGCGGCCACGTGATTGCCGATCTGACCGGCCCCGTCGTACCCGACCGCCGTCGGACGCCAGGCCGACCAGTCGGTCGGGATCGGATCCCGGCCGGAGCCGAGCGTGTAGGCGGTGATGGCGATCGCCGAGAGTCCGAGGGCGAGCAGGGCACCGAGGATGAACTGGAAACGCGGGGCGTGGGGGGACTCGACCCGGTCTACGCCGTCGCCAGCGCCGCCGCCCCCGCCAGCCCCACCGCCGTCGTCGGCGGGTCCGGCCGAAGCCGCGATCGCGCCGGTCGAGCCGGCCCGGGGGGAGCCGGGGAGGAGCCCGGGTGCCGGTG